>JALZKH010000055.1 GCA_030859345.1 Acidobacteriota bacterium
GATTATGAAGACAAAGAACGACTTTGCTATTCGGTCAAGCAAGCCTTAAATGAATTTGGCAGAAGTCTGAGAATAAAGTTTTCAAACTTCAAATATAGTCTAACTTAATTGTGAGTGATTACTTAGTGAAAATAATGACAGGCTTAATTGCACAGACTTTGCTGTGTGTGAAAAAATGAATTTATGCAGGGAATTCAAAAACATACCAATAATCTGATAAATGAAACGAGTCCTTATCTGCTTCAACACGCACATAATCCGGTTGATTGGTATGCGTGGAATGATCAAGCGTTGGCAAAAGCGAAGGCGGAAGATAAACCGATTTTGGTCAGCATCGGTTACTCAGCGTGTCATTGGTGTCACGTAATGGAACACGAATCTTTCGAAGATGAAAAAATCGCCGAAATAATGAATGAATATTTCGTCAACATCAAAGTTGATATGGAAGAGCGTCCCGATCTGGACAAAATTTATATGAATTTCGTTCAATTAACGACGGGAAGCGGCGGTTGGCCCATGACGGTTTTTTTAACACCAGATCAGAAACCTTTTTTCGGCGGCACTTACTTTCCGCCGACTCCGCGATACCAAATGCCGAGTTTTGAGCAGATTCTTCTGAGTATTCATAATGCCTGGATGGAAAGACGCGATGAGATTCTGCATTCGGCAAATGATGTTCTGGGCGAAATCCACCGCATCGGTTTGGCGGAAAATGCAAGCGAAAATTTATCAAACGACCAGCTTCATTCAGCTTTTCAAAATTTTGTCGGAAATTTTGATGCAGCTAACGGAGGTTTTGGCGGAACTCCCAAGTTTCCGCCAACGATGACTTTGGAATTTTTGTTACGCTTTTATCAACGCACCGGAAATGAAAATGCTTTGAATATGGTAATCAGAACCTGCGACAAAATGGCACTTGGCGGAATTTATGATCAACTCGGCGGCGGCTTTCATCGTTATTCGGTTGATGCGATCTGGCTCACGCCGCATTTTGAGAAGATGCTGTATGACAATGCACAACTGGTGAGAATTTATCTGCATTTGTTTCAAATTACAAAAAGCGAATTTTATAAAAAAATCGCCGTTGAAACCCTGGAATATGTTAAACGCGAAATGCTTGACGAAAAAGGTGGATTTTTTTCGGCACAAGATGCGGATTCGGAAGGCGTAGAAGGGAAATTCTTTGTTTGGACTCCTGAAGAAGTTACTGAAATTTTGGGTGAAAAAGATTCCGCACCTTTTCTTTTTTATTACAATATTACCGAAGACGGAAATTTTGAAGAGAAAAATATTTTAAATATAAAGAATTCACTGGTCGAAACTGCTGATGTTTTCAAAATGTCGGACAAAGATTTAAGAAATTTACTCGATGTTTCAAAAGAAAAATTATTTTATGAACGCGAAAAACGCATAAAACCTTTTCGTGATGAAAAAGTTTTAACGGCTTGGAACGGATTAATGCTGGCAGCATTTGCCGAAGCAGCGGCAATTCTTGATTCGGATGATTATCTGGAAATTGCTAAAAATAATGCTGATTTTATAATTGAAAATATGCAGACGGACGGCAGACTTTTGAGATCATGGAAAGACGGTGAGGCGAAATTAAATGCTTACCTTGAAGATTATGCGAATTTTGCAGACGGTTTATTTGAACTGTTCGAGGTTTCCGGCGATGTAAAATATCTAAAAGAATCGAAGCGTCTGGCAGATTTATTGATAAGCGAATTTTGGGACGCAGATGCGGGCGGATTTTATTTTACGTCGAACGATCACGAAGAATTAGTCGTGCGGTCAAAAGATTACACCGATAATGCAACTCCTTCGGGGAATTCAGTGGCGGCTGATGTGTTATTAAAACTCTCAAAGGTTTTTGGTGATGAAAAATACCATCGTTTTGCTACTGCTATTTTAAGACTCGTTTCGCCGCAGATAAGACGGTATCCGGCAGCGTTCGGGCGGGTTTTGTCCACACTTGAATTTTATTTGGACTCAGCAAAAGAAATTGTAATTATCGGCGAAAAGAAAAATGAACTGGAACGATTTGTTTTTGATAATTTTTTACCGAATAAAGTGGTTGTTTTATCAGATGAACCTGAAAAAGATTCTGATTTTATTCCGCTTTTAGAGGGTCGAAATAAATTAAACGAAAGACCAACGGCTTATGTATGCCAAAATTTTACTTGTCAGAAACCCGTCAATTCGGTAGAGGAATTAAGCAAACTTTTAGGTTTTTAGAGTTCATACGCCCTAAACAAATATAAAAAGCACGTTGGTTTTTTTATGCAGCGTGCTTTTTATATTTCTAAATTTTAATGTAGCTAGTCAAACAAATAAGGCACAAATATTGAATTTGTGCCTAAAAATTAATTTCCAGATATAAGAATTACGGGGTTTTATTCATATTAGAATTCATATTGGAATTCATATTAGAATCCCTCATCATATCGTCTTTCATCATATCATCTTTATTCATATTGGAATCTTTATCCATTTTTTCCATATTAGAATCTTTATTCATATTGGAATCGGACATGCTTCCCTCGGTGTTCATTTCGGTATTCATTTCGGTATTCATATTCTCGGTGTTCATATTGTCAACATTTGTGTTGTCTACCATCGGTTCTGCCGGACAACCAAGTCCGATGATACCGAAAACCAAAACTGCCGTTAATAATAAAATCTTCTTCATTGTTATTTTTCTCCTGTCTTCTTCAAAGATAAAATTTAATTTCTAATTTATTTAACTGTCTGTAATTTTGCGTGTCTTACAATACAGTCCTGTTCCAAACTAATTTTGCCACAATGCACAATATAAATATACGATTCGTGTTAGTCAAATCAAAAAATACGTAATAAGCAACTTATTTTATATTTTTTAACCGTAATAATTTTGAATTCTACAAAAACTAACCTAATACTACGGTTTTTATTAAAGAATTTGGTTGACTTGTAATATTTGAAAAAGTTATTCTAGGACAAGAAAAAATGTATATTTTTTCCAAAAACTTCAAAATTTACTCATCATTTCTCAAAAATCTATGAAAAATGATTTTATTCAAACCAAAATTAAAACTGAAGCTATTTTTAATAAAGGTTATTTGCTCTCGATAATTATTTCTTTGTCGGCACTATTTTTTACTTTTATTGCTGCAAGTGCGGCTAATAGTTTTGAGATAAAGCTGTATATATTTTCATTGATCATAGCTGTTTATCTGATAATTGAAGTTGGGATTTTTCATTTTTACAAACAAACATATTCGCAGAAAGAAAATACAAGTGAAACAGAATCCGGTATTTTCACCGCCGATATTGAAGAAAAATTACTGGTTTTGGAAGAAGCCAATAAATTTTTCGGAGCATCACTAAAATCAGCCGATATGTTCAGGTTGGTTACAAGTCGTATCGGACAGTTGGTTGAATTTGATACTTGTGCATTATTTATTGTAAATGAACAAAGCAAACTCGAAAGTAAATATGCTGTGGGACTAAACTCACGTCTTTTTGATCAGATCGAGATAGATTTTAACGAGGGCTTGGCGGGTAAAGCATTTTTTAATATAGAAACCAGAACCGTTGAAAATTTACAAACAGAGAGAGAACAATTACCGAAAGCATTTCTCGAAAATCTCAATTCGGCAATTTCAATCCCGCTTTTGCATGGGGTTGAGGTCTTTGGCGTTATTAATTTATATAGTCGGTCTGAAAATTATTTCGATAACAATAAAAAAATTCTATTAGAAGCAATCGGAGAAAGAGTTGCACCGCTTATAAATAGTTCTTTAGCATTTGAAAAAAGTATTTCAAACGCTCTGACGGATAATTTAACAAATCTGCCCAATGAGCGTGCTTTTTATTTAGTTCTGGAAAATCAGATAGCTGAAGCCCAACGGACTCCCGAAAATAGAGATTTAACGATTCTGGCGATTGATATTAAAAACTTTGCGGAATTGAACAGTAAATACGGACACATCACCGGGGATAAAATTTTGGCTTTTACTTCAGAGTTGTTAAAAAAACAGTTACGTCAAATGGATTTCTTAGCCCGTTCACAAAACGACGAATTTTTAATCGTTTTGCCCACTGCTTCCGGGGAAGTTACTAAAGAAATAATCAACCGAATTGAAAAACTATTTGAAACAAAATCATATACTTTTGATGAAAATACCAGCAGTAGAATTAAACTTAACTTTGGTTCGGCAACTTTTTATAAGGACGGCGAAACGGCTAATCAATTATTGAATACGGCAATAATTAGAAAAAGAGATAATAAAATTATCAATAGTGGTTCCGTTTTGAGATTTCCGGGAGAATATATAAATTAACGTAAAACGGATAGCGGAAAATTGAAAACGGAAAACGGAAAATGGAAAATATAATTCGCTATGCGTTATTAATTTTCTTTGTGTTATCTTAAACAGTATATGGCAAAAATTTCATTTTACGGCGGGACAGGAACTGTTACCGGGTCAAAATACTTACTCGAATCCAACGGCAAAAAAGTTTTGGTTGATTGCGGACTTTTTCAGGGTTTGCGTGAATTACGTGAACGAAACTGGCAGGAGCTTCCGTTTGATCCGAAGGAATTGGATGCAATTCTGATAACACACGCACATATTGATCACACCGGATTTCTTCCGCGAGTTATAAAGTTGGGATATAAAGGAAAAGTTTATACTTCGAGTGCGACGGGCGATCTGATGAAAATTCTGCTTCCCGATTCGGCAAGATTGCAGGAAGAAGAAGCAGATTACCGCAACCGCAAAGGTTTAACAAAGCATTCGCCCGCACTCCCACTTTATGATGAAGATGATGCAAAGGAAGCATTAGATCGGCTCGTGCAAGTGCCGAATGATGGAAATCCGATTGAGATTTGCGAAGGTTTTAAGGCAGGTTTTAATGTCGCCGGACATATTTTGGGAGCGAGTCTGGTTTTGGTGGAAATGGAAAATGCACGAAACGACAATCAGCCGATAAAGTTTCTTTTTTCGGGCGATCTGGGACATTACGACCAGCCGATTCTCAAAGACCCCGTTTCGCCGCCCGCTTGTGATTATCTGATGGTTGAATCAACTTACGGCGACCGCCTGCACAGCGAAGTTCATTCGGATATTCAGCTGACAAAAATTATTAATAAAGCCGTAGAACGAAACGCCCCCATTTTGATTCCGGCATTTTCAGTTGGGCGAACTCAGGAAATTTTATATCTGATACGCGAACTCGAAGAACAGAAAAAAATTCCCGTCCTCCCCGTGGTCGTTGATTCGCCGATGGCAAAACAGGCGACGCAGGTTTATAACCGCTGGAATGAGGAACACGATGAGGAATACGCAAGTATTCTCGCACGTCAAAAACATCCGCTTAGAACTGGTTCGATGACCACGACGAATGATCGGAATGAATCGAAAAAAGTCAATAAAATGAAAGGCGTGAGAATTGTTATCAGTGCATCGGGAATGCTTTCGGGCGGGCGGGTTTTGCATCACGCCAAATATGTTTTGCCGAACCCGGACGCGACGATTATTTTTGTCGGCTATCAGGCGGCGGGAACTCGCGGGCGGCGGGTTATCGAAGGTGAAAAGGAAATTAAAATTATGCACGAATGGATTCCGGTCAAATGCCACGTTGAACGAATTGACGGTTTTTCCGCACACGCCGACTGGAAAGCTGTTTTACGTTGGTTAAAAGGTTTGCCTGATACGCCGAATTCCGTTTTTACAACCCACGGTGAACCCGAATCGGCAAAAGCAATGGCGAAACATATTCACGATGAATTTGGTTGGAATGTTGTCGTTCCCGAATATAAACAGACAATTGAATTAAAATAAATGCCGGAAATCACACACATTTTTTTTGATGTCGGCGGAGTTGTTTTAACCAACGGATGGGATCACCTAAACCGCGAAAAAGCGGCGGAATATTTCGGTTATGATTACGAGGAAAGCGAAGCGATTCACCAAAAATTTGCGAATGATTTCGGCACGGCAGGTTTAACGCTTGATGAATATCTTGAAAAAATCTTGTTTTATAAAAAGCGTAAATTTACAAAAGAAAGTTTTGTCGAATTTATGAAAAGCTGTTCAAATGCTTATAAAACGACATTTGATGTTTTGGATAAATTACTCCAACAAAATAATTATTACCTTTCAACTCTCAATGACGAATCACTTGAACTTAATGAATTTCGTATCGAAAAATTCCATTTGAACAAATATTTCAGAAATTTCTTTACGTCCTGTTATCTCGGCGTAAAAAAACCGCACCAGCAAATTTTCCAAAAAGTACTTGGAATAACACAGTTAAATCCTGAAAATTGTTTATTTATTGATGACCGCGAAAAAAATGCTGAAGCGGCACAAAACTGCGGTTTTCAGGTCATTTATCTTGAGAAAATTTATAAATTGGAGGATGAGCTAAGAAACAGAGGGATTCTCAAATGAATTCGTCGGCTTTTCATTAATTCTTTCTTCTCCGATATGAAAAATTGCTTCGCCTAAATTAACGACCGATGAACGGTTTACACAGAAAATATAACCATCCATCGGAGATTTAATTTTCCGGTGAAATTGTGCATAAGGTCCATTGATATAACCAAGAAGTTCGCCTTCTTTTACAAAAGAGCCGTTTTTTGTTACAGGTTGAAACATTCCCGAGGCTTTGGCACGTAGCCAGCGGTTATTATGGAGAAATTTTGTTTTTTCAACTGAATCAAGCGGCTTTTCTAATTTGCGGATATTCAAGTAGTCCAAAACATTCAAAACTCCTTGAACTCCGGTTTCAACAACTTCTTCGGTAATAATCCTTGATTTTCCGCCTTCAAATAAAATTACGGGAGTTTTTGAATCATTAAGAACGCGGCGGAGAGAACCATTCGGAGCTTTGTTTTGCAGCAATGTAAATGGTGCATTGAAGGCTTTGGCGAGATTTAAATTATCTTCGTGATTTAAGTCATAACGAATCTGCGGATAGTTAAAACGCTGTTCCGCTCCCGTATGCAGATCAATTACATAATCGGCGTGCGGCAAAATTTTGCGGGTGAGTGAGTTAGCAAGCTGGCTGGCGAGTGAACCTTTCAGAGTGCCGGGAAATGAGCGGTTTAGATCGCGTCCATCGGCAAATTTCCGGTTCATATTGAGAAATGCCATTACATTTACAATCGGAATGCAGATGATCGTTCCGCGATTCGGTTTGGTAAATTTATTAAAAAGCAGACGGCGGACAATTTCGATTCCATTTACTTCATCACCGTGGATGCCGCCCATAATCAAAATTGTCGAGCCTTCCTCTTTTGCCTTTTCAACAATTACGGGAACAACAATTTCAGTCCGTGTGTAAAGCGAAGCAACCTTTAATTCGAGCAGATTTCTTTTGTCAGCTTTTATTTCCTGTTGCAGAATTTCCATAAATACTAAACGTGGCGTTCAACGTAGCGTATGATTTCTTTGGCAATATCTTTTTTTGTCGCTTGTTCGATGCCTTCTAAACCGGGCGAGGAATTAACTTCTAGAATTAAAGCCCCGCGGGATGATTGCAGCATATCCACACCGGCGATGCCGAGTCCCATAACTCTGGCGGCTTTGATGGCGGCATCTTCTTCTTCATCACTTAATTTTATCAGTTCGGCAGTTCCGCCGCGATGCAGATTTGAACGGAATTCGCCTTCCTTTGCCTGACGCTTCATTGCACCGACGACATTTCCGTCAACCACAAACGCACGTATATCAGCACCTTTGGCTTCGGCAATAAATTCCTGTAAAACGACTCTTGCCTCCAAACCGTTAAATGCTTCGAGAACCGATTCCGCCGCTTTTTTTGTTTCCGCTAAAACGACTCCCAAGCCTTGTGTGCCTTCCAGAAGTTTTAAAATAATCGGCTTGGAATCAATCAAACCGACAACTGATTCGGTGTCCCGCGTATAATTTGAAAAAACCGTTTTCGGCAAACCCAAACCGGCTCTTGAAAGAAGTTGCATACTTCGGAGTTTATCGCGTGATTTGACAAGTGCCTGGGATTCGACGGCGGTAAAAACCTTTTGCATCTCAAACTGCCGCACAACCGCCGTCCCGAAGAATGTAACGGACGCACCGACACGCGGAATCACGGCATCAATTCCTTCTAATTCCTTACCTTTGTAAACAATTTTCGGGTTTCTTCTTTCAATTGAAAGAACACATTTTGTGTGGTCAACGACGACCATTTCGTGTTTACGCTTTTCTCCGGCTTCAATAAGTCTTCGTGTCGAATAAAGTTTGGGATTAGCAGATAAAATTGCAATTTTCATATTAACTTAGATAAATAATTTTGCTTTTTAATTAAAGCTCCTTAAATTCTTTTTGAGATTTTTTATGAAAGCGATTGGTCAACCTTGGATCAACAAGAAAATGATTTCTCGATAAAAATCTTCTTCCGATCAAAACGGGAAAACGCATATCACTGCGAAAAGTAACCGACAAATTAATATCAAACAAATGTTCGTGAAATAAAATTTTAGTCGAAATAATAAACCGTTCTTCGACCTGCCCGTTGGAGCTGCGAACTATTTTTTTCTTGAACTTATCGAATATACAAATTTTACCCGTATAATTCGGATCATTGTCATCCAAAAAAATAATTTCCAGTTTGTTGTTATCAGCAAGCGAAATCTTACAACAATGAATCGCGGATGTATAAGCACCCGAATCAATTTTCACATTTATATTTTTTAGCTGAAATTCAGGGAAATCAGCTTTATCACTTCTGCCGATAACAATTTTTTCGGTTTTTGCTTTCATATCTTGAATGTATGAATATACAGCAAGTAATGGATAGCGGAAAATGGAAAATTTCATTAATGGAAAATGAAGAAAAGGAATATAAATCCAGGTTTGAGTTTAAGTGTTAGAAAATTTTTTCCATTTTCCTCAAAACCTTATTCATAACGTAAGCATTCAATCGGATCTAAATTAGCAGCTTTTCGGGCGGGCAGAACACCGAAGATTAAACCGACTGCAACCGAAACACCTAAAGCTAAACATATTGACCAAAGTGCGATAGATGCCGGAAGGGTTGGAACTATCAGCATTATAATTTTGGCAATTCCAAGGGCGACGATAACTCCTAAAACTCCGCCGAAAAATGTTAAAGTCATCGCTTCCATCAAAAATTGAAGAACAATTGCCGCCCAGAACTTTAGAAACCTGTTCCGTTACATAAGAATTCAAACCGCTGCTCGAAGCACCGACGACGACAACCGATGCAACGCCGATAATGACACCGAGTAGAGTCAAAAAAGCACGCAATTTGTGTTCGATAATGGACTTGACCGCAATAAAAAAAGCGTCGGAGTAAAAAGTATAAAGATGCTGCATAAAAAATTTGATTTATAGTTTTATTTTGATTTGGAAATATCGGAAAAATTATCAGTTAAAATACATTACGAGGTTTAAAATCAGAATGTTCGATATAATTTTGAATAGAGAATTACAAATCAAATAACTCCCCGTGTTATAATTTGGGCGTTTTAATATAGAAAATTTAACAGGAGAAAAATTTTGAGTATTTTAGTAAATAAAGATACACGCCTGATTGTGCAAGGCATTACGGGAAAAGAGGGAACTTTTCACACACAGCAAATGATCGAATATGGCACGAATATCGTCGGCGGTGTAACGCCCGGAAAAGGCGGAACAACACACGAAGGCGTTCCCGTTTTTGATACGGTTAAAGAAGCCGTTAAAGAAACAAACGCCAACGCTTCGGTTATTTATGTGCCGCCGCCGTTTGCCGCCGATGCGATTATGGAAGCCGCCGATGCCGGTCTGCCGTTGGTCGTTTGTATTACGGAAGGCGTTCCCATTGCCGATATGGTCAAAGTCAAAGAGTTTTTAGCTGATCGCGGCGACACACGTCTGATCGGTCCGAATTGCCCCGGAATTATTGCACCCGGCAAATGCAAGATCGGAATTATGCCCGGACATATTCACAAAGAAGGTAGAATCGGAGTTGTTTCCCGAAGTGGAACTTTAACTTATGAAGCCGTCGGACAATTGACCGCTTTAGGTTTGGGACAATCTGCCGCTATCGGAATCGGCGGCGATCCGATCATCGGCACAAATCACACGGATGCTCTAAAACTTTTTCAGGAAGATGATGAAACCGATGCCATCGTGATGATCGGCGAGATCGGCGGAACTGCCGAAGAAGATGCTGCCGCTTACGCAAAAGAAAATGTTACAAAACCGATAGTCGCCTTCATCGCCGGACAAACCGCCCCTCCGGGCAGACGTATGGGACACGCCGGAGCAATTATTTCGGGCGGAAAAGGAACTGCTTCGGAAAAAATGAAAGCACTACGGGAAGCAGGAGTTCGCGTTGTTGAATCACCTGCTGATATTGGAAAGGCTTTGCAAGAAGTTCTCAGCAAAGGAACTTCAGCTTAATTTATAGGCATTTATGTATTTTTGAAACTTACAAACAATTTTTTCGTGAAAAACCGGCAAATACAACTTTGATAAAACTGACACCATCAAAGTTAAACATTACAATCTAAAAAATCTTAGGAGTTCTCAGAATGAATAAAAAAGCGGTTCGAATATTATTTGTTATTTTAAGCCTCGCTATTACAGCAGCGGCACAGGTTAATCTTAATGCACCGGTTCCAACCGATCCGAATGTGAAAATCGGAAAATTGGAAAACGGTCTAACATATTATATTAGAAAAAACAGCAAACCGGCTAATAAAGTTGAATTGCGACTTGCCGTAAATGTCGGTTCGATTGTTGAAAATGAAGATCAGCAGGGTTTGGCACATTTTCTCGAACATATGGCGTTTAACGGAACGAAAAATTTTAAGAAAAACGAACTTGTTTCTTATTTGCAGTCAATCGGTGTGCGGTTCGGAGCGGATTTGAACGCTTACACGAGTTTTGACGAAACGGTTTACATTCTGCCGATTCCGACTGATAAGCCTGAGTTGATTGATAAAGGTTTAACTGTTTTATCCGATTGGGCTTCAGCGATTGATCTTGACGCGGAAGAAATTAATAAAGAACGCGGAGTTGTTTTAGAAGAACTGCGGCTCGGAACGGGAGCGGGACAAAGAATGCGGGACAAATATTTTCCGCTTCTTTTTAAAGGTTCGCAATATGCCGAACGCCTGCCGATTGGAAAAGCCGAAGTTTTGAAAAACTTCGACCGTAAAACTTTAGTTGATTTCTATGAAACCTGGTATCGTCCCGATCTGATGGCGGTGATTGCCGTCGGCGATATAGATGTTGCGGAAATGGAAAAGAAAATTAAAGAAAATTTTTCCGGCATCAAAGCCAAACGCGAGAAAAAAGAGCGAAAATTTTATCCTGTGCCGGATCATAAAGAAACACTTATTGCTATCGAAACCGATAAGGAAGCACCACTGACATCGGCACAGATTTTGTTTAAGAAACCCGAACAAAAAACCGAAACTTTGGCTGATTTGCGACAGGGAATCATCAAATCTTTTTTTAACGGAATGCTCAACGCCAGACTCGATGAAATTCGTCAATCGCCGAATCCGCCGTTTGCATTCGGAGCATCGAGTTTCGGTTCTTTAACGCGAACAAAAGATTCATATTCAATGTTCGGCGGCACAGACCCGGAAAATATCAAAAAAACTCTAGCTGTTTTGCTTGAGGAAAATAAAAGAGTTAAGGAATACGGTTTTACAAAAGGTGAATTTGAAAGACAAAAGCAAGAGTATTTAACGAGACTGGAAAACCAATACAAAGAACGCGATAAAACCGAATCGAACAGACTTGTCAACAGTTACGTTTATCATTTTTTTTCGGACAATCCGATTACGGGAATCGAATTTGAGTATGATTTTGCTCAAAAAATCGTGCCGACGATTACACTCGAAGAAATAAATGCACTGGCAAAAGAAACAACCAGCGATGAAAACCGCGTTGTTATAATCACCGGTGCGGTAAAACCCGACGGTATTTATCCGAGTAAAAAAGAAGTTGCCGAATTGCTCGACAAAGCCGATTCACTCAAAGTCGAACCATATGTTGATAAAGTTGATAAAACTCCACTGGTAGAAAATCTAGAGACCAAAGCGACAATTAAAGAAACAAATTTCGACAAAAAATTCGGTATTACTACTTGGACGCTTTCCAACGGAATAAAAGTCTATCTCCAACCGACGGAATTTCAAGCCGACCAAATTTTGCTCAGATCATTTAGTCCGGGCGGCAGGTCATTGGTTAGCGATGAAGAAGCATTTTCAGCAACATTTGTAAGTTCAATTGTGAATCAGAGTGGATTAAAAAACCTTTCGAAAATACAACTCGGTAAAAAACTCGCAGGAAATACGGCAGAAATCTCCGTTTCTTTAAGTGAAAATTACGAATATGTCAACGGAAGCTCGACACCTAAGGATTTTGAAACTTTATTACAACTCACTTATCTGACATTTACCAATGTAAATTTTGATAAAGAAACCTTCAATTCATTCATCAATCAACAAAAAATATTCTTACCGAATTTAATATCCGATCCGCAATTTTATTTTAGCGAAGAGGTCAATAAAATTATGACGCAAAACCATCCGCGTGCATTTAAAGTTCCTACCGCGGAAAAACTTAATCAAGCGGATTTCGAGCAGGTTAAAACAATTTACAATGAACGCTTTGGTGATGCTTCGGATTTTACATTTGTAATTATCGGCAATTTTGAAGTTGAAAAAATCAAGCCCCAAATTCTCAAGTATTTGGGCAGTTTACCAACGAATAATCGGACGGAAAAGTGGAAAGATTTAGGTATCCGTCCGCCAAAAACAGGTCTGAAAAAAGTTATTAATCGCGGCGTTGACCAAAAAAGTCAGGTTCAGATAACCTTTACCGGAGATACAAAGTATTCTTTGCAGGAACATCGAAATATGATTTATCTGGCAGACCTTTTGACAATTAAGTTAGTCGAAATTCTACGGGAAGAAAAAAGCGGTGTTTACGGAGTCGGGGCAAGAGGAAGCGTGGATTTCATTCCTTATGAAAGATATTATTTCAATATCAGTTTCCCTGCCGGTCCCGAAAATGTTGACTCCCTGATCGAAGCTGCCTTCGGCGAAATCGAAAAAATCAAAAAAGGTCAGATCGAAGATAAGGATTTAGACAAGGTAAAAGAAGGAAAACTCGTCAATGTAAGGGAAAATTTCAAGCGAAACGAATATGTCGCAAATGAAATTTCGCGTTCGCTTTTGAGAAATGAACCGATGTATAACCTCGAAGAAACGGAAGCGAGAATTAAAGCGATTGACAAAAAAGATTTGCAGAGAGTCGCTAACAAATACCTGAAAAAAGGCTCGGACATTCAGATAATTCTGATGCCTGCAACTAAAATGGACAAGTAATTTGCGATTTGCAATTTGCGATTTGCGATTGTTTTTAGCTACGATAAACTGTTTTAACATAACATTTGTCGTAGCTTTAATTTTTTGACAAATTAATAAAAATAAGAGGAAAAATAATAAATAATGAGTAATTTAACATTTGGAATAATCAAACCTGATGCTGTGAGAAATCAGAAATACGGTGCAATTATCAAACGTATTTTGGATGAGGGCTTTAAGATTCACGGGATGAAATTGATTCATATGTCGAAAAGGGAAGCCGAAGGTTTTTATGCGGTTCACGCGGAACGCCCGTTTTATGGTGAGTTGACGGAATTTATGTCGAGCGGGGCTTCCGTTGTTTTGTGTTTGGAACACGAAGATGCTGTTCCGACTTGGCGAAAGTTGATGGGAGCGACGAATCCTGAAGAAGCCGATGAGGGAACTTTGCGGAAGGAATTTGCTTCTTCGATTGGGGAAAATGCCGTTCACGGTTCGGATTCGGACGAAAATGCGTTGATCGAGATCAACTATTTTTTCAGTAAACTTGAATTAGTTTAAGCAAAAGGCTATAAAAGTTGCAGAGTTTTTAAGAAGTTGCAGAGTTTGCAGAGTTGCGGAGTTCCAGAGGTATTGAGTTTATTAATTATCTGCAACTATCTGTAATTTTACCTAACTCTCTGCAACTTTTAATCTTTTAAAAACAGGAAGAAGAAAGCTATGAAAAAATGCCCGTCTTGCCAAAAAACTTATGATGACGAAAATTTAAAATTTTGTCAGACCGATGGAACTCCGCTTGTAGCTGTGGCTGTTGAAATCGAGGTTGACCCGTATCAAACGATTGTCGGAAACCAATCTGATATTTCAAATGTAATCGCTGAACAAGATAAGTTGAGTGAACAGAAAAATGTAGAGAAAGAAGCAGATCTTTTTCAAACAATGGTTGCTTCGCCACCTTCGACGACTTCGCCGCAGGAATCCGTGGAGGATGAAGATGATATTCTCGATATTTTCGATGGTGATGACGATGAAGATGATTTACTCAAAACAAAGATAATTCCCGCCGCAACATCTGATAACATAAAGGTTTCGCCACCGGAGGAAAAATCAAAGGAATCAGCACCGGAGGCTTCATCAGCCGAATCTTCGTTTGAAAATAAACAGGACGGTTCATCTGAATCTTTAATGCCGGAAACTCCGCAATTTAATGAACCGGATATTGAATTGCCGCAATCAGATAATTTTTCCGCACAAATAAATGAACCTGCAAATATAAATGTGCCGACATTTTCAGAACCGCAAGTTGATGTGAAAACTGACGATGGAATTTCGGGCGGCGAAAACATTTCCGGCAATCAATCTACTTCGATTCCGATACCTTCTCCGTTTGATAATTCCATGCCGCCGGGCTATGCTCCGCCTGAAACACCGCCGTTTGAACCGCCGAAGGAGGATTTTGTTCCAGAACCTTTAAATGAACCGAACGCCGAGCCGCTGCAAACTCCTTTTGCAGAGCCTGAAATTGAATCTCAATCTAATCAGCCTGAAGATTGGTCGCCGCCGAATGCTGCGGTTGCGGATTGGCAAAATAAAGAAATCGGGCAGAATATTCCATTTGAAACTCCGCAGTTGATTGAAGGTCAAAATATGACTTTGTCTTATGTTTCTTTAGCAACGGGAATTTTAAGTATGACGATTTGTTGATGGATCGGAATTGTGATGGGACCTGCCGCACTGATAACAGGATTTTTGGCACGGGGGAAAGCGGCTGAGAATCCGAATGAATACGGCGGTGAAAAATTTGCCTTAATCGGAATGATAACGGGCGGAGTAGGTATTTTAGCCTTTATTGTATTCGCAGTTTTATGGTATTTCTCAAATGCTTTGGTCAGTGGAGCATAAATGAAAATTTAGTAATGAAAATGTTTTACCCGCTTGGGTTTGCACTCAAGCGGGCTTTTTAAGTTATAATTGATAACAAATTGTTTCAGAGGAAAAATATGTCAATAATCAGCGATGTCATTCAGTCAACTAAAGCCATTTTAAGCGGAATGAAAACCACGCTTTCCCAAATTCCCAAGGAAAAATGGACGGTGCAATATCCTGATGAGCCGATCACGGTTCAGCCGCGTTATCGCGGACAGCATCTTCTTCACGTTGATGAAATGGGTAAGGAAAAGTGTGTTGCGTGTTATTTATGTGCGGCGGCTTGTCCTTCGGATTGTATTTATATCGAGGCGGAAGACGATCCGCGACCTTATGAAGAAAGAATCGGACGCGACGAGCGTTATGCCAGCGTTTACAATATTGATTACGGTCGTTGTATTTTCTGTGGTTACTGCGTTGAAGCCTGTCCGAAAGATGCGATTACACACGGCTATAATTTTGAGCTTTCCGTTTTTAACCGAGCCGATCTGCTTAAAACAAAAGATGATTTATTGATTACCAAACAAAAACAATCACCGAATTACCGCGTCGCACTTTCTTCCGAAGATGTGGATTCAGAATTCAAAGAAGTTTAATCAAATCAAACAATCCCTTGTTTATTAATATATATTTTTAAATATTTTAAAAGCTGAATAAATCAAGGGGGAAATATGTCATCTCAAAAATCAGATAACTCTAATAAATCCAAACCATCTAAAACCACACACAAAGGCGAACACACTCTTTTCGTCGGCTCCAGGAACTCTCTGATCGGAGGTTTTTTGGCAGGTGCTATCGCACTTTCGGGACAATGGCTGGTCGGACAGGTTTACAGCGGTTGGGAAGCCCGCCAACTACTTGAATCCGTTATTTCATCAGCCCTCTATTTTGGAAGTGCAACCGTAACCGGCTCGGCAACGATTCTTGCCCTGATGTTGACAATGCTTGGTTTAACCAACAATACTGACGGTGAATTTGATTCGATCTTTTTTAAAAGAATCGAGAGAATCGGTTTATTATCAACAATTACTTTAATAGCCGGAGTTTTGCTGATGCTTTTTTTAAGCGTTCCGGTGCAGGAATCCAAAGACGTTCCGGCTTCTTGGTATAAGATAATTTATTATGTTTTGATTTCCTATATCGCCATTCTTTCCGGTTTAATTGTCGGAGTTGTCTTAATGCTTTTTAATGCGATCAGAAGTTTGATAGCTGTAGTTAAACCAACCGCCGATGAAGATGAAAAAGCTGCCGAAGAACGTGAGGAAACTAAAATATCCGAAGAAAAAGAAGAGATAGATAAATCGGGAAATTCGGAGGAAAATTGATAAAAATGGGCGAAATGTTTTTTGAGAATTGGTATGAAATCTGGCGAATATTTATATCCTGTCTGGTTGCTTATACAGTTTTCATCATCTTTCTAAGAATTTCCGGTAAACGTACACTTTCAAAATGGAATGCTTTTGATTTTATCGTTACAATCGCACTCGGTTCTATTTTGGCAGGCGTTATTTTATCCAAAGATACACTTATTTTAGAAGGGATTTTTGCCGCTGCTCTACTTATCATATTACAATTTATAATAACTTTTTTAGCATCGAGAATAGATTTTATAGATAATGTAATTAAGGCTAATCCGACACTTTTATATTATAAAGGTTCATACAGAACAGATGCGATGAAAAATCAGAGAGTAGCAAAATCAGAAATTTTGTCTGCCGTCAGGACTTCGAGTATCGGCTCTATGGAAAAGGTCGAGGCAGTTGTTTTAGAAACCGATGGTGAATTCAGTGTCATCGAAAAATCCGAAAACAGTAGCGGCGAAGAATCATCGCTTCAAGATGTTGAAGGATTTTCTGCAGATAATCATAAAAATTAGTCGAAACTATAACTTCATAAATACATTATTAGAGTTTTAAAAACTGTGTATAATTAATTTTGTGGATATTTCCAACTTACCGCCAACCCGTAAAGGCAGAGATTATGAGATTCACGCAATCGGTTTGCGTGAGTTTGCCGGATTACAGCGTGATGATGAAAGGTTAAATCCATTTGAACTCGCACGTTATGCAAAGTTGCTCGTCGCACCGTTTGAACAAATCGAACCTTTTTTAACTGAAGATACAAAGGAATATTTGCTTAATAAGGGAAGAGACAGATGGTCGGGCGGTGCTTGCTCACAGCCACTGCCGAATGGACGAAAACTAATTGTCTTAAATCCGACACACACAAAAAACCGGCAAAATGCCACTCTGATGGAGGAAATTTGCCACGTTTTTTTGGGACACAAACCGAGCCGTCTGGCAATTAAGAAACGAAATAAAAATGGTGAATTGATTGCCAGAGATTACAATGCGATTGTTGAAGAACAAGCATATTCTATTGGAGCGGCAGCACTCGTGCCATATTCGGCATTGAAACGCTTTGTAGAAGAAGGAAAAACTTCGAGGGAAATTGCAGAACATTTTAATGTCAGTTATCAGCTTGTCGAATACAGGATAAAAGTTTCGAGGATTTGGAAAAAATACCTGGATGTTCAGGGAAACGGAAACAGATTTAATTAATTATGGATAAAGATCAGATAATTGAAGAGATTCACGAGAGTTCTTCGCCGAATGAGAAATTATCGGTAATTGATAAATTGCGGATGCTGCTCGACATTACGAAAAAGATCAGCCGTTCATATAATACCGAAGAAGTTTTGAAACAAGTGATGGATACGCTCGGTTCATTGATTCGTTTCGATGCGGCGGGAATTTATTTGATTGAATCTAAAATTGTAAAAGGTCAAATAGAATTACAATTCAAATCAAAAGTAATCAGAGGTTATCGGATAAGTTTTGATTTGATCGAACCGCGTTTAAAAGTCGGGGAAGGTTTTATTGGAGTTGTTGCGGAAACCGGAGAATCTCTGATTTCGGATGATGTAACTAAAGATGAGAGGTATTTCCCCGCACGTTTAAGAACAAAATCGGAAATGGTTACGCCGATCATCTCAAACGATAAAGTTATCGGAGTCTTTGATCTTGAAAGCGACAAATTGAATGCTTATGATCAAGACGATTTATCCATTTTACAAATGCTTGCTTCGCAGGTTGCAATTATTATTGAAAAAGCCGAATTGTATGAACAGCTTTTTGAAAAAAGAAGACTTCAGGCACAGCTGGAAATTGCAAGAGAAGTTCAACTTGAATTATTACCTGACAATGATCCTCAGCTTGAAGGCTTCGATATTAGTGCTTATGTTTTTCCAACTGAAGAAGTTTCGGGAGATTATTATGATTGGGTGAAGATGTTTGACGATCAGGTTGCAATAATTGTCGCCGATGCAGTTGGAAAAGGAATTCCGGCGGCACTTTTAATGGCATTCCTGCGGGCATCTTTGCGAGCCGGTGTTCAGATCGGTTATGCACCGCAGATAGCTTTTGCTAAAGTCGGAAATTTATTGTGGGATTCAACTGAAACGCATCAATTTATAACTGCTGTTTACGGTGTCCTGGACGCGACAAATAAAACATTCGTTTATTCCAATGCCGGACATAATCCGCCTTTATTATTAAAACCGAACGGTGATTATAGATTTGTCGAATACGGCGATTTGCCTTTGGGGATGTTTCAAAACACTCATTATCACCAACATTTTATCCGTATGGAAAAAGGGCAAATTCTGGTTTTATACACGGATGGAATTACCGAAGCCCATAGAGAAGACGGCGAAGAATACGGACAGGAAAGATTTGCCAAAAGAATTACGGACGGTTTTGAGTTATCGGCTAAAGAATTAATTCAATCAGTCCGGGAAGGAATTATGGAATTTACGGAACGGGAATTTTTAGATGATGACGGAACGCTTTTTATTGTTAAAGCTCTGTAAAATCAGTCAGCAGAAGTCAGCTAAAGTCGGCAGTAAAAAATAATTAAAATTTTATTCACGGGTAAAAAAAAAGAAGCGAAAAATGAATTATTCCACCTTCCGCGTTCCTTTAGTTGTTGGATTTGTTTAAATTTTAAAAAGAAATTTTTAATGTGCAGTTAGAGATGTATGAACAAAATCTCCGCCCGGCACAAGCGGGGAACGATAATCACCGTAGTTTATTTTTTCATTAATATCGTTATCGGAAAATACATAAGTATCAAAACCGTGGGCATCCAAAAAACTGGCAAGTTCTTTTGAGCCGGGCATATAGACAGCTTTTGTATAACCCAATTCCGCACGAATATCAAGTAATCTTTCAATTACTTCAAGTGGAGCGAAACACATAACCGGGTCTTTATAAGTAGCCATAATATATACCTTAATTAAAATTGCCCGAACCTTGTTAATCAGGCAAATAATTTGATTATGAAATGACTTCAAAGGTTGTTATTTATTTTTTCTGATGACCTTTGTTCAAATACTTCAATGTGAAAATTATTCATTTTTTATTTTTCTCCTTCAAATATGGTATTATAGAAATACTTTTGTAAAACCTAATCTTTGAAAGCGTAAATATATTTACCTGAATCGTTCTAACCAAGGAGAAATAAAATGAAAGGGAAGTTTATAAAGTTTATTTCGGTATGTGCCGTTTTATGTTTGGCATCAATCGGAATACTTGCTCAAAATGACAGTCGTACGGTTTCGTCAGCCGCCGGAGATTTATATGTTATTTCAGCAAAAGCTGGTGGAGTGAATCTAACGCAGGGAAATGTTTTTGTAAAGCGTGAAGATTCAACAAACGGACTACTTGTAAAGGGCGATAATGTAAAAATAGGCGATAAAGTTATTACTGAAAAAAATTCAAAAGCCGAAATTTTACTTAATCCGGGTTCTTATGCAAGATTGGGCGAAAATTCGGAATTCAAATTTATAACAACTTCTTTAGATGATTTAGAACTTCAATTAAATCGCGGAAGTGTAATATTTGAAGTTTTTGCAGACAATGATTTTAAGATTACCGTAAATGCTCCGAATTCAACATTTTATTTGATCGAATCGGGCGTTTACAGAGTTGATGTTCTGGCTAACGGCAGCAGCCGTCTCCAGGTTTGGAAAGGTAAAGCATTAACAGGTGATACCAATTCCACAAAAATTAAGAAAAGCCGCGAAATTATAATGAACGGTTCGCAAGTCGCTGTTGTTAAATTTGACAGAGACGAAAAAGATTTATTTGACGAATGGAGTCAGGATCGGGCAAAACAACTGGCTGAAGCCAATGCCAGTTTACGAAGGAAAACTTTGAGAACTTCTCTGGTAAACAGTTTCAGCAATAATCGCTGGGGCGGTTTTAATACATACGGTTTATGGGCTTATGATGCAAGTTTCGGCGGTTTTTGCTTCCTTCCGTTCGGTTACGGCTGGAGTTCGCCATACGGTTATGGTTTTGACCGGAATTTCTTTTCGAGCCGACCTTCAAATTCATTTTATTATCAGGTTCAAAGACGAACCAACATAAACACGGGAACAACAAATAATCAGAGAAATACAAATCAAGGAATGAATAATCAAAATCCGAGAGGAAATCGCCCGATCAACAGAAATCCGGAACTCCCAAATGCCGACAGAGTTTCGCCGCCGATTCGCCAGGTTGAGCCGCAGCCGCGAGTTTTCCCTAGGCAAAATCCTTCCGTAGAAAGAGGATCAAAACGCATAAAGAATCCGATAATTGATTGATAATAAATAGCTTTGAAATAGATTCTGAGGCGGGAAAGCAAATAAATTTGCTTTCCCGCCTTTTTTATTACCCGAAAAAGAAACTTTGAATTCGTGTGGGATCTAATGCTTCGGGCAGATATGGTTGAAGTATTAAAAGAGCTGATTGAATTCCGTTGATTAAAAAGTGAAATAAAATACAGGGCAGCAAACTACCTGTTTTAACCCGAATAAGAGTAATTACTAAACTCAAAAATAAGAGTGTGGTCAGAGTTGCATAATCGCCCCAGTATTGTGGAAAATGAACCAATGCAAAAACAAGTGTTACGAGCAAAACCGCAATCGGGATGCTGAAAGTTCTCTGAAAAGCTGAATATAAAACTCCGCGATAAATGACTTCTTCTACAAAAGGTGCGGAAATTGTCGCCATAAATGCAACCAGAAAAACTGCGTAGCGGGAGCTTCTTAATATTTTCAGCAGATCATTATCCTTCTGACCAAAAATTTGACTCATCGCAATCGATACGCCGAAAACCAAAACCAATAAACCGACCATTATTAAAACCACTTGCCACCAATTATAGCCAGCCCAATTCCAACCCAGCATTTTGGTAAAAGAATGTTTATTGAATCTTGTGATAACCATCCAGGCAACCAATACAGTTAAAATATGTGCCGGAATTATAGTTGCAATCTGAATCAGTATTGCTCCCGGCTCCATTGCCGCTTTCGTTATTATTGCAGGATCAGAAAATTTAATATTCTGTTTAAGCAAATATGGAATTACTGCCAGCGTCGGCAAAATTACAATTGCGACGACGCTTAACAGCCAAAGCCCCAACGCTTCCAAACTATTCCAGGGAGGATTATTGGGCGTGTATTTTATTAAAGATGTTGACGGATTAGGTTCTGTTAAACCTTGATTTTCAATATTTTCCTCATTCATATTTTGCACGAATTAAATTTTATAGATTTGAATTTATTTTTTCCACCGTAGAAATCAAAAATGATACGCAAACTCTTGAATAAAGTTTCACGACCGTATATGCTAGAAGCCCGTGGAGCAACACGGAAAAAATACCCGACAAAATGTGATCGCAATTATACCGGCGAGATTTTCCGCAACTCGTTTGGTTGGTAAATTATTGTTGCCGTTAAACGGTAAACCATTGATATTACATACTTTAGAGCAGGCTAAAAATGTAAAGCTGATTTCCCGTGTGATTGTCGCCACAGATGATCAGAGAATTTTTGAAGTTATTGAAAACTCTGGAAACGAAGTTGTCTTGACTTCAACCGAACATCAATCGGGAAGCGACAGAATTGCCGAGGTTGCTGAAAATCTTCCTGACAATTCGATTCTCGTAAATGTTCAGGGCGACGAGCCTTTGATTTCGCCGAAAACAATAGAAAAAGCTATTGAAGCGATTTTGGAAGATGAAACAATTGATGTTTCAACAACTTGCGAGAAAATTTCGGACTACAAAGATGTTTTAAATCCCGATGTTGTCAAAGTAATTACCGACATAGACAATTTTGCCTTATACTTTTCGCGTTCACCAATTCCGTATCCAAGAGAAGAATCGAGAAAATACGGAAGTCTGGATGAGGCTTTGTCGGAAAATAAAAATCTTTTAAAACTTTATCGAAAACATACGGGACTTTATGTTTATCGGCGGGAATTTTTATTAAAATATACAAAGTTTAATCAGACACATTTGGAAAAAACCGAAATGCTCGAACAGCTTCGCATTTTGGAAAACGATTCAAAAATAAAAGTTGTCGAAGTTTCTGAAAGTTCGATTGGTGTTGATACAAAAGAAGATTTTGAAAGGGTGAAAAAGATTTTAGACAATAAAAAATCGCAAATCTAAAATAAAAAATGTTATGGGTGATTGGATTGGTTTATTATTTTTTCTTTTAATACCTGTCGTAATTCTTATCGGCTTAAAGTTATTAGGTAGAAAAAGAGTCAGCACTGAACAGGAATTTGAGCAAAGAGCAAGTCAAAGCGGTTCATTATTAGGTGCAGGATTAAACGCTTTAAACGGAATGTTAAATCCGGGTGAAGCAAAGGGAAAGGAAGCAATAACAGAAGTAAAAAAAGGACGTTATAATAAAAAACAAGGAGTTGGCAAAGACATCGGAGAGGATTTTGAAGGGGAATAAATGATGAGTGAAAAACAAACAAAATACATATTTGTAACGGGCGGAGTAGTTTCAAGTTTAGGGAAAGGTTTAGCGGCATCGAGTATCGGTTGTTTACTCGAATCACGCGGGGCGACGGTTTCGATGATGAAGCTCGATCCATATATAAATGTTGATCCGGGAACGATGTCGCCTTTTCAGCACGGGGAGGTTTTTGTAACCGATGATGGAGCTGAAACCGATCTGGATTTGGGACATTACGAAAGATTTACTCACGCAAAATTATCTCAGGCAAATAATTGGACGAGCGGCAGAATTTATTTATCTGTAATTGAAAAAGAACGTCGCGGCGATTATCTGGGAAAAACGATTCAGGTAATTCCGCATATTACAGATGAAATTAAAGATGCAGTTCGAGCAGTATCTGAAAAGGATAAGCCGGATGTTTTGATCGTTGAGATCGGCGGAACGGTTGGCGATATAGAATCTTTGCCGTTTTTGGAAGCGTTGCGTCAGATGGGCAATGAAGAAGGTAAGACAAATGCATTATTTGTTCACGTAACGCTTGTGCCGTATATTGCAGCTGCTGGTGAATTAAAAACAAAACCGACTCAACATTCGGTCAGAGAATTACGCGAGATTGGTATTCAGCCGGATATTTTACTTTGCCGTTCCGACCGGGCTTTACCTTTGGAACTCCGCAAGAAAATCGCACTTTTTTGTAATGTTCAGGAACACGCCGTTATTTCTGCTTTGGATGTTTCAACAATTTATGAAGTTCCACTTTATTTTCACGAACAGGGTTTGGATTCTCAAATCGTTAATGCCCTTGATTTGGCAGAAAGATTTCCGAATGCCGAATTAAAAGACTGGAGAAGACTTGTCTCGACGATCAAAGAACCTTCGGATGGAAAGGTAAAAATCGGCATAGTTGGAAAATATGTCGAGTTAGAAGATTCTTATAAATCTCTGCGTGAGGCTTTAACGCACGCCGGAGTTGCAAATAATTTGAAGGTCAAAATTGATTGGGTTGAATCTGAAAATCTAATGACGGACATTTACGAAACTCAATTGCAGGATTATGATGCGATTTTAGTTCCGGGCGGTTTTGGCAAACGCGGCGTTGCGGGTATGGTGCGGGCGATCAAATATGCGAGAAAATCGGGAACGCCTTATTTCGGAATTTGTCTCGGAATGCAGACGGCTTGCATCGAATTTGCAAAAAATGTCTGTGATTTGTCTGATGCAAACTCAAGTGAATTTAAAGAGGAATGCGAAAATCCGATAATTTTCAAACTTAGAGATTTGGTTGATGTCGAAGAACTCGGCGGCACAATGCGGCTCGGTGCCTGGGAATGCAATCTGAAAGAAGGAACTCTGGCACGGGAAATTTACGGCGATGCGGAAAAAATTTCTGAAAGACATCGCCATCGCTATGAATTCAATCCGGCTTACCGCGATATTTTAGAAGAAAAAGGTTTGATTTTCAGCGGAATTTCACCAAACCGAAAATTTGTAGAAATGATAGAATTGCCGCGTGAGGTCCACCCGTTTTTCATCGGCTGCCAATTTCATCCCGAATATAAATCAAAACCGCTCGATGCTCATCCGCTTTTTGTTTCATTTGTCCGTGCCGCTTGGCAAAATCGTGTGAAAAGTGAAAATTTGAAGGAAGATGTTTCAAGCGATAAGCCAATTGAAAATAAATCGGTTGAACTTTTGGAAAAAACTGTAAAAATAGGCGAAGAATAATTTTATGAATTCATTTGATGTTGAAAATGTAACATTCGGCGACGGGCGTTTGACCATAATTGCAGGACCATGTGTGGTTGAGAGTGAGCAGCACGCTCTTTTTATGGCTCAGGAGATCAGCGATATTTGCAAAACTGTCGGGCTTGATCTGGTTTATAAATCTTCGTTTGATAAAGCGAATCGCAGTTCGATGGAAAGTTTTCGCGGCGGCGGAATGGAATTCGGGTTGGAGATTTTGGCAAAGGTCAAAGATGAGATCGGTGTTCCCGTGATTACTGATGTTCACGAGCCCTGGCAGGTTGAAAAAACTGCAGAAGTTGCAGATGTTTTGCAGATTCCGGCGTTTCTTTGCCGGCAGACGGATTTATTGGTTGAAGCGGCGAAATCGGGAAGGGCTGTAAATGTCAAAAAAGGACAATTTCTCGCTCCGTGGGATGCGTTGAATATTGTTGAAAAACTGCAAAGTGCCGGATGTGAAAAAATTCTTTTGACCGAACGCGGAGCAAGTTTCGGTTA
Organism: Acidobacteriota bacterium; assembly: GCA_030859345.1. GTDB lineage: Bacteria > Acidobacteriota > Blastocatellia > Pyrinomonadales > Pyrinomonadaceae > Aridibacter. Next base: position 25,311 of record JALZKH010000055.1, read on the forward strand.
TAATAATTTGGTCGTGGATTTTAAGAGTTTTCCGATTATGCGTGAGTTCGGAGTTCCCGTTGTTTTTGATGTAACGCATTCTCTGCAGCTTCCGGGCGGACTCGGAAAAGCGACGGACGGTTTGGGAAAATATATCGAGGATTTTGCCCGTGCCGGAGTCGCGTGTGGAGTTGATGCGGTGTTTATGGAGGTTCACGACAATCCATCAAAAGCTCCGAGCGATGGACCTAATCAATTACCTTTGCAAAGACTGGAAAAATTATTGACAAAATTAAAACAAATTCACGACTTGATTAATGAGAATTAGAATATAATCATTTAAATAATGCACAAAAATCTTCGTTCATTTATTGATGTTTTACGAAAAGAAAATGAATTAATAGAAATTGAAACGGAAGTTGATCCTTATCTGGAAATTGCTGAAATTCACAGGCGTGTAATTGATGAACAGGGTAAGGCACTATTTTTCAAAAATGTAAAAAACTCAAAATTTCCGGTTATAACAAATCTTTTCGGCACTGCAAAAAGAATTGATTTGGGTTTTGGAAAACGCCCGCAGGAATTTGTTAAACGGGCGGTCGAATTGGTGGAAATTTTACTTCCGCCCAAACCCAAAGAGTTATGGCAATTTCGGGATATGGCTTGGACGGGTTTGAAACTTGGCACTAAGAGTATTGGCAAACCACCCGTTCTAGAAGTCGTAAACAAGCCACCTAAACTTAAAGAAATTCCTCTCCTGCAACTTTGGCACGAAGACGGCGGACATTTTGTAACCCTGCCGCTTGTTTATACGGAAAGTCCGTCTACCGGAAAACATAATCTCGGAATGTATCGCATCCAGAGATTTGACCAGACAACAACCGGAATCCACTGGCAAATCCACAAAGGCGGCGGATTTCATTATCACGAAGCGGAAAAATTAAATCAATCTTTGCCGATAAATGTTTTCATTGGCGGACCTCCGGCAATGATTCTGGCGGCAATCGCTCCTTTGCCCGAGGACGTTCCAGAATTAATGCTTGCTTCACTTTTGAATGATGGAAAAGTTGAAATGGCAAAAAATCCGCTTGAAAACGGTTTGCGTCTGCTTGCCGAAGCGGAATTTATAATCAGCGGAAAAGTGCCGCCGAATATCAGAAAACCTGAAGGACCTTTCGGCGACCATTATGGCTACTATTCCTTGACACACGATTATCCGATCATTCAAGCCGAAGCCGTTTTTCACCGTAAAGATGCAATTTATCCGGCAACAATTGTCGGGAAACCGAGGCAGGAAGATTTTTTTATCGGTGATTATTTACAGGAACTTTTATCACCGCTTTTTCCGCTCGTAATGCCTGCCGTCCTTGATTTATGGAGCTATGGCGAAACCGGATTTCATTCTCTAGCCGCCGCCGTTGTCAAAGAAAGATATTCGAGAGAAGCCTTGGGAGCAGGTTTCAGAATTTTAGGCGAAGGACAATTATCTCTTACAAAATTTTTACTTTTAACCGACAAACCGCAGGATTTAAGGGATTTCAAAACACTTTTTGAATATATGTTAGAGCGTGTAAGTTGGGAAAGCGATTTTTTTATTTTTGACCGCACGTCTTTTGACACGCTTGATTATGCTTCCGGTAAGGTGAATCACGGCTCAAAAGCAATGCTCGTTGGTGTCGGCGAAAAGAGAAAAGATTTGAAAAGAGAATTTCAAGGTGATTTGCCGAACTATGTAAAAAAAGCTGGAGTATTCTGCGGCGGATGTTTAGTTTTGGAAGTTGAAACTTATGCGTCCGATAACGAAGAAATTTATGAAAATAAATTAGGAAAAAGAATTGCTGAATGCGGAAAGTTTGATGATTTTGAAATTGTTGTTTTGCACGATTCGATTGAATTTGCCGGATCAGCCGATAAATTTTTATGGGCGACCTGGACTCGGTTTAATCCTTCGACGGATATTTATGCGAAGGAAATAAATGTTATGAACAATCACATAACTTACAAATCACCGATTATTATTGACGCGAGAATGAAACCCTGGTATCCGAAGGAAGTTCTGGTTAGGGAAGATATAAAACAATTAGTTGATAAGCGTTGGAATGAATATTTTCCAAACAAATAATTTATGAAAAAATGACTTAAAAGTTTGGCAATATTTTTGATTGTTTCGTTAATTATTTTTGTGTCTGCACTTTCTTGTGCCTATTTTATTGAGCCGAATCGCCTTATTGTAATGATTTGATCGTTCTTTTAGATGATTACGTTTCTCAAAATTCTGAAAATAAACCTATTTACTATCTTTTTACGGGATTTAGCTTTCGCGTTTGAAAAATCAAAAAAAACCGAATCAAAAGTCTTTATCCGATATAACAATTAAAGTAATAATAAATACCGCTGCAACCACAGCTCCACCGTAAAGCCAGCCTTTTTGTGGGTTTGCTCTTTTCCCAGTAATAAGATTTTTTTGACCATCTCCGCTGTGAATTTTATTTATATCGGAATAATCAAAACGCAGTTTTGTTTTAAGATCAACTTCTAATATTTCAAAATCGTCAACAGTTACATCTGTTACTGTTCCGAAATTTTTTTTCTTGTTATTTTGTATAATTGTAATTTTACCGCCGATTCCGATATTCAAAACTTTGTTTTTTATTTTCTCGGTTTTTTTCAGTTGTGCCTTTTGTTGGTTTGAAGAATTTGCCGGGTTTGTCTGAGCAAAACATAGCTGATTGGTTGTTATAAGAATCGCCAATAATACAAAATATGTCAAAAAAGAATTTTTCATAATATTTAATTTCGAGCCGTTGGAATTAAATTTACAGTTATTTGATTTTACGAATGATAAATCTTTGTCTTGTTACGGCTTTAATCTGTATAACATACGCGGAAACGGAATAGTTTCCCGAACATGCTCAATGCCGCACATCCACGTTACACATCGTTCGATGCCCATTCCGAAACCGGCGTGTGGAACGCTGCCGTAGCGTCGCAAATCCAAATACCATTCAAAAGATTCTTTAGGCAGATTATGTTTTTCTATCTGTTCTTCGAGAAATTCCAAATCCGTCGCACGCTCGCCGCCGCCGATAATTTCGCCGTAACCTTCGGGAGCAAGCAGATCAATCCCCAAAGCCATTTCGGTGCGTTCCGGGTCGCGTGCAAAGTAAAATGCTTTGATTTCGGCAGGGAAATGATGAACAAATACGGGCTGACCGAATTGATTTGAAAGATAAGTTTCATCGGGAGAGCCGAAATCTCCGCCCCATTCAAATTTGTTTTCAAGTTCGCCTTTGGTGTGTCCTTCCTGCAGCATTTCAACCGCTTTATCGTAATGAATTCTCGGAAAATTCGGTTTGATATTTTCGAGAACCGACAGATCCCTTTCGAGCGTTTCGAGTTCGTCTTTGCGGTCTTGCAAAACTCTTTGGACGATATATAAGATCATCTCCTCGCCCAAATCCATCATATCTGCAAGTCTGGCAAATGCGACTTCGGGTTCGACCATCCAAAATTCCGTCAAATGCCGCCGTGTTTTGGATTTTTCCGCCCGGAATGTCGGACCGAAAGCATAACTTTTCCCGAATGCGGCGGCGGTTGCTTCATTATAAAGCTGTCCGCTTTGCGTCAGATAAGCTGTATCGTCGCCAAAATAATCAACTTCAAAAAGCGTCGTCGTGCCTTCACAAGCGGCGGGAGTAAAAATCGGCGTATCGGCTAAAATAAAACCCCGTTCATCAAAAAAATCACGAACCGCTTTAATAATCGTATGCCGCACACGCAAAACAGCATGTTGTTTTTTGGAACGAATCCACAAATGCCGATTATCCATTAGAAATTCCGTCCCGTGTTCCTTCGGCGTGATCGGATAATCGCTTGCATTCTGCACGACTTCCAAATCCGTTACATCAATCTCAACGCCAATCGCAGAACGTGCATCTTCTTTTACAGTTCCGTGAACAATCAAAGAAGATTCCTGCCCAAGCGATTTCGCATTCTCAAAAACTTCTTCCGAAACATTGCCTTTAAAGATTACGCATTGCACGATTCCGGTTCCATCACGCAGTTGTGGAAACACGAGTTTTCCGCTTGAACGCGAATTATAAAGCCAACCTTTTAACGTAACTTCTTCGCCGATTTTATCTTTCAATTCGTTTATATATGTCTGTTTCATTAATTTTAAGATTAATTATTTGCTTTATTTCTTATTTCCGGTGTTACCAAACCATCCAAAATTTTTATAAATTCGCTTGCTTGTTCTAAAAATCTTGTTTTACCGCAAGAATATGCGACAAAAAGTTGTTGACCGTTTGAATATTCTAAATCTATATTATTTGCAAAAATTAAATATGATTTGCCCTTTGCAAAACTTCTGATACAAGAACTACTTCTTCCAACTTTTTCACTTATTTTTATGACACCGGTTGACATCGTAAATTCATCACCAACATCGCCTTTCCAGACTTTATCAACTTTGAATTTAGCTGAATACATATCATTTGCGATAACTTCTCCCGTAAAAACGGCAACCGAATTATTTAATACATTTGTAAAAATTTTGCGTTGTTCTTCAGCATTAGGTTTATCCGGTAAACCCGGACATCCGCAAGCATTTGCAATTTGAACTGAGAACAGAAACATTAAAATTAGTAAAGAATTTTGAATCAAAAATTTATTTTTCATAGAAGTTTCCAATATTGTTTTTAATTATTCTCTGCAAATTCGGAAATCTTTGCAAACGCTGACTCGCTTCTACAACTGCTTGAAACATCGGATCAATATATTTTACAAAATGTGTTTTATCAAAGTTTGCCGCTTGAAATGAAAATGTGCCGATTGCTTTCAGGCATCTTTGGATTGTCATTAGATCGAATTCATAATTGAATTCTTCGATTTTAATTTTTTCCAAACCTAATTTTTCACGCTCATTTAGAAAATAATTCTTCTTATTTTCTAACCATTCTTGCGAAGGAATTTCCGTTATTCGATCAAGCACAAGCGAAACTAAATCATAAGCAATCGAACCGATTCTTGCGTCTTGATGGTCAATAATTTTCAGATTTTTTTTATCATCAAGCATTAAATTTGCCGCGTGAAAATCTCTATGTGTTAAAACTTTGGCAAATGTTTCAAGTTCGCGGGAAAGTTCTGAAAATTCTTCGGTTAAATTTTCTTCCATTTTTTTGTCAAGAGGTTTTTGTAAAAAACTTTCAAAATAATGAGTTTTAAAAAAATTCAATTCCCACAAAAGTTTTTCCTCGTCAAATTTTAATTTTGAAGCAATTGAGTTTTGTCTGAATGCCTCGTCGGTTGAGCTTTGAATTTTTGCAATTAAAGAAATAGCTTGGTTTAATAATTTATCTTTTGTTTCCGCATCGGTTTTTTCCAAAAAATCACGCAGAATTTTATCGCCGAAATCTTGGTGAATAATTATTCCTCGTTCATAATCAATTTCAAAAATTTCAGCAACGGGCAAAATACAGCTTAAAAAAAGTTTTGTAACATCAATTTGTGAAAGCGTTTCATCAAAAGTTTCCGCATAAACACAAGCTATTGCAGTTTTGTCGGATAAAATTATGCGGAAAAAGTTGCGTGTTGAAGCATCAGGCGTGAGCCGCTCTATTTTGTTAGAATAATTTTTCTTATTTAGAAATGTTTGAAGTCTTTCAAATGCAGAAGTTTTAAATATTTGCGGCATTTTATAATAAAAAAATAAAATTTATTGATTTAATGAAACGATATAGTTATCACCGACAAATTTGCCTTTCAGAGCCTTTTCGGGAATTTCATCTTGCTGGTGAATCATTTCTGCATTGACGATAGCGACATTTTTGTATGTTTCGCCGTTTTTAATCTTTACGTTATCGGCAATTATTGAATGAAAAATCTTTGTGTCGCCTTCGATTTCAACATTATCCCAAATAATGGATTCTTCCAACTCGGCGGTTTCGGAAATCGAATTATTTTTACCGATGATATTTCTTTCACCGTTTCCGTTGAGCATTTTCAGACTTATTTCCAAATAACGGGGAATGGTTGATAATTCAAACCATTTTCCCTTCGCAATATGTGCGGCGATTTTTTCGCCTTTATTTATAGCCGGATTGTAAAATGTCGGAACAATATCGGAATAAACTCCACGCGGAATATAATCGAAAATTCTCGGTTCGAGAATGTGAATTCCCGTGAACATTAAGGGATTTTGGATTTTGGATTTTGGATTTTGGATTTGTTCTAAATTTAAATACTTTGGAAAATCTCCGAAACCCGTAACTTGACCGTTTTTAACAAAAACTTCGGAAAATCTTTCACGCTCTACATTAGGCTTTAAAACCATCGTTGCCAAAGCACCCGTTTTTCGATGAGTTTCAAGAGCTAAATTTATATCTATATCGGTGATGATTTTTCCGTTCACGATCAAAAAAGTTTCGTCCTCGAGCAAGTGCCGAGCGTTATCCAATGCTCCGGCTGTTCCTAAGATTTTCGGTGCTTCATAGGTATAATGGATTTTGACACCGAAATCACTGCCGTCGCCGAGTGCATTTATGACTGATTCCGGTTGGTGATGTAGATTGACGACAACTTCTTTGAACCCAAATTTGGCAATATATTCCGCTACATAACCAACCAGCGGCTTTCCCAAAAATGGAATCGCCGGCTTTGTTCTGTCTATCGTTAAAGGAAAAAGCCGCGTTCCAAATCCGGCGGCTAAGATCATTGCTTTCATTATAAAATTTTTTGTTTGAAAATAAGTTGTAAGGCTTGTTTTCAAAATCCTCAATGATAAACTTACTTATTTTGGATACTAAATGCAAACTTGCCATAGTGGGTTTTCCAAAATAAATTTTATTTAACAAAATTATATTTTATGTCTAAAACAGTCGGCGTTATCAATAATACTCTTAATCAAAAAAGTATTGAAAAACTTGAGGAAAATGGTTTTGAAGTTATACTTATCCCGAATTACAGAACGGAGAAAATAGAAAATAATTCTGAAATTCTACAGGTTGTAAATGATTTATTAAATTATGATTGGTTAATTTTTACCGATATTTTTTCAGTTGATTATTTTATCGAATATTTAATTGAGAGAAATTTTGATCTGTTTGAACTGGATAATTTGAGAATTTGTGCTTACGGCGAAGTTGTTGCCGACAGATTGAGATTTTCGCAAATTCACGCTGATATAATTCCGAGAAAATTAAGCGATGAGATTATAATGGAAGACCTAAAAAACTACATCGCGTCTGATAACGAAATAAAATGTCTTTCATTTTTAATAATCAAAGAAGAAAGTTCTGAAATATTAATAAAGAAAGAATTAGAAAAAGTCAGTAAAAGTGTAACTGAAATTTCGGTTTATTCTGCAAAGACGAATGAAATTGTCGAAATTCCAAAACTCAAAATTTTAATCAACGGCGGTGCGTTTGATGAGATTATGTTATTTTCAGCAGAAGATTTACAGATGTTTAGAAAAATGTTCGGTTTAAATAGTCTGAATGATTTGTCCCAAAATGTGAAACTCACAACAAAAAATGAAACAGTTAAAAAATCAATCGAGGAGTTAAAATTTTAAAATATGCAAAACTCCGTAGTCTTATTTTTTATAGATGGTTTGGGGATTGGAAAAAGGGAAGTATCGAATCCGCTTGCTCAAATAAATGATTTAGAACCGTTGGCAAATTTTCAGGATGAGAAAAATAATATATTGCTTGATGGAATTCTGATTCCGACGGACGCTTGTCTCGGTGTCGAAGGTCGTCCGCAGAGTGCATCCGGGCAGACAACGATTTACACGGGAATTAATGCGGCGAAGTTTTTAGGAAAACATAAACAGGGATTTCCTAATGAAAAATTGCGGGATTTGATAAAGGAAAACTCTATTTTTCTGCAATTAAAACAAAAAGGAATCGAGCCGAACATTTTTGCAAATACATATACACCGGGGTTTTTTCAGAAAACACCGCGTTGGAAATCTGCCACGACCTGTGCGGTTGAAGCGGCAGAAATGTATTTTTGCAAACTGCCCGATCTGCTTGGACGAAAAGCGATATTTCACGATTTTACAAACAGATTTTTAATTGAAAATGGTTTTGATGTTCCCGAATTTTCGTCAACTGATGCGGCGAAAATTCTGGCAAGTTTGAGCAAAAAATATCGCTTCACGTTATACGAACATTTTATCACCGACAAAATCGGACACACACAGGATTTTGATTGGGCAAAAAAGCATCTGCCCGAACTTGCATTATTTATCAGAAAAACTCTCAAAAAAATAAATTTCGATAAAACAACTTTCATCTTGACAAGTGACCACGGAAACATAGAAGATTTGTCCATCCGTAATCATACCCTTAATAAAGTTCCAACAGTCGTCTGGGGTAGAAAAAAGCGAGAAGTCGCAAAACGAATCACAGATTTAAGCGATATTACACCTACAATCCTGAATTTATTATCCAAATGACAGAAATTATTGAATCACAGACATTGCCAAAAAACGACCGCCGAGAAATTTTCGGTTGGGTAACTTACGATTGGGCGAATTCTGCCTTTTACACAATTGTCGTAACAGTTTTATGCGGACCCTATTTAACTGCTTTGGCACAAGCAGATGTTGGCAAAAACGGGATTATTTTCGATCTTGGTTTTATCGGTTCTATTACGGCGGAATCACTTCTTCCCAATGCACTTGCTCTTTCGGTTGTTTCACAAGTTTGCTTTTTACCAATTCTCGGTTCGCTTGCCGATTACACCAACCTGAAGAAAAAGATGATGGCTTTTTTCTGTTATTTCGGTGTGATAGTTAGTTGTTTATTGTTTTTTATAACTGGTGCTAATTACATTTGGGGTTATGTATTTTTGATTTTGGCAAATATGAGTTTTGCAGCCACGAATGTTTTCTATAACGCCTATTTAATTGATATTACAACAGAGGATAAAAGAGATAAAATTTCAAGTTATGGATTTGCGGCAGGGTATTTTGCAGGCTTTATTATCTTGGTAGCAAGTCTTTTGTTTATAAATAATGTAGAATTTTTTGGCATTTCAGAAGGCTTGGCGGTTAGAATTTCTATGCTTATCGCTTCGCTTTGGTGGGGAGTTTTTGCATTAATTACATTTTTATTAATTAAAAATCGTGAACCCGATCAACTACCTCGCAATGAGAATTTAGTTACCGTCGGTTTTAAAGAGTTATTTGTTACGCTTAAACAACTTGTCGGTTTGCGTCACACGTTGCTTTTTTTAATTGCCTATCTTTTTTACAATGACGGAATTCAAACGGTTATCTTAGCTTCTTCAACATTTCTTGAACAAGAATTTTTTATTTCAAAGGGATTAGAGCCGGATAAGGCATTTTTGCTTGGGATTTTTATTGTAGCTCAGCTTTTTGCGGTTATTGGTTCGATCATTTTTGAAAGAATCTCGCGTGTTATTGGACCCAAGAAAACAATTATGATCTGTTTAACGATTTGGGGCGGAATTGTCGTTTTTGCCTACGGATTTTTGACGACTCAATTTCAGGCGTGGATTATGGGAGCATTTATCGGTTTGGTTTTGGGAAGCACGCAGGCACTTTCGCGTTCACTGTTTTCACAGATGATTCCGAAAGGGCGGGAATCTTCATTTTTCGGGCTTTACGAGATCAGCGAAAAGGGAACTTCGTGGTTGGGAAATATAGTTTTTGCGATTGTCATTGCCTCGACGGGTTCTTATCGGCAGGCAATACTTTGTCTGATAATCTTTTTTGCAGTCGGGATAATTATTTTACTATTTACAGATACAGCTAAAGCCATCCACGATGCGGGGAATTTAACACCGAAGGAAGCAGCTGAAAAATTGTGATATTTGTATTGTATTGATTGTTTAATATAATTGAAATTTAACTAAATAAAGGTCTGACTTAAATCGTAGTGAAAAAAAATAATGAAAAAATCGTAACGATCTTCGGCGGTTCAAAATGTACGGAAGACTCGCTTGCCTACCAACAGGCTTTCGAAGTCGGATCAAGATTAGCAGAAAAAGGTTATACGATCTGCACTGGTGGCTATCTGGGCGTTATGGAAGCGGCTTCAAAAGGTGCCAGAGAAAAAGGAGGACGGGTGTTGGGAATTGTGATGAATCAATTTAAATCAGAACCGAATCGCTTTTTAACCGATAAGGTAGCCACCGGCGATTTTTATGACCGTTTGCAAAATCTGATTATGCGTTCCGTCGGATTTATAGCAATTCGCGGCGGAATGGGAACGGTTACGGAGATTTCACTTGTTTGGAACAAATTGCAGACGGGAGTGATTGCTCCGCGTCCGCTGGTTTTGTTGGGTGATTGTTGGAAAAATGTGGTTGAATGCTGGCAGGAGAATCTGGTTGTCAGCAATGAGGACGTAAGTTTTTTAAATTTTGCGGATACGGCGGAAGATGCGGTTAGCATAATTTTAAATAAAACTAAAATGTAAAAAACGATGATCAGCAATCGTTTTTCTAACTGTTGCATACTTAGATTTTTTAAATATATCAAGTTCGTTTAATAAGCTAAAATAAAAGAATCGCACAAAAACTCACAAAGGATTTATAGTCTAAATGCGAAATAAAAACTCATTAAAAAAAACAAACTCGAACGGAAGCAATAATGAATTGATACTCATAGGTCGTCCAGTTTCAAGAGGTGTCGGGATTGGCAGAACACTCTGTTTCCACGGTAACAAAAGACAATTTTATCGCGTCAAACTGGATGATAATAAAATTGAAAAAGAAATCAGAAGATTTCGTGCATCGGTGCGTTTGGCTAAACGGCAAATAAATAAAATTTCTAAAAACAAGGAATTAGTTAATCATAATCAGACCGCAATTTTTCAAACACATTTAGTATTTTTAGACGATAAAACACTTTTAAATAAAATAGAAGATCAAATTGGCAATGAAAAAGTAAATGCTGAATGGGCTGTTAAAAGGATTACGGATGAATACATTGCTGATTATAAAACCATTTCTGACATCCATTTAAGAGAAAAATACATTGATCTCGAAGATGTTTCCGAAAGACTTCTGATAGCATTGGGCGGAGGCAGGAAACCGGGAGTTAAATTTGAAGATAATTCGGTCATAATTGCTAAGGAATTAAATCCCTCTACCTTAATTGAATTTAGTGAGAACAAACCCGCAGCCATCGTAACTGAAAACGGCGGTTGGACTTCGCATACATTTATTTTAGCCAGAGAGTTAAATCTGCCTGCCGTTACCGGATTAAAGGGAATTTTAAGACGGATCGAAACAGGTGAAGAAATCGTAGTGGATGGGTTTAACGGACAGGTTTTTATAAAGCCGAAGAAGGAAACAATAAAAAAAATCAAGTCTAAAGAAAACCAGATTCAGGCAAAAATTCAGTTGAAGAAACTTGTTCCCGTCAAAAATAATCTCAAAACTTTGGATGGAATTGAAATAAAGATTCGTGCAAATCTTGATCTGCCGAAAGCATATAAAGAATCAAAAAAAATAGGAGCAAAGGGTATAGGACTGTATCGTTCCGAGTATTTATTTAATCAAAATAAGGGATTTCCAAGTGAAAAGGAGCAGGTTGAAAGCTATCAAAACATAGCTCAATTGGTCGGCAAAGATGGTGTGATAATCAGAACTTTTGATCTGAATATTCACCAATTTGCCGATGAAAATGCGGAAAAGGAAAAAAATCCGGCACTCGGTTTAAGAGCTATCCGCTGGGGTTTGAAAAATGAAAAGGAATTTAGAACTCAGTTAAGGGCTTTATTAACAGCCGCTTATCAAAATCATATAGATATTGTTCTGCCGATGATCTCGGATGTTGCGGAAATAATCAGAGTTAAACAAATTATACAACAGGAAAAAAACAAATTGTGCCGAAAAAATATAAAATTCGGCGAACCGAAGCTCGGAGCAATGATCGAAATTCCTTCGGCGGTTATTCTTATCGAGGAGATTATCAGGGAAGTTGATTTTCTCAATCTCGGAACAAATGATCTGGTGCAGTATATGTTGGCAGTTGACAGAGATAATGAAGAAGTTTCCGATTGGTTCAGAACGCTTCATCCGGCGGTCATTAAAAGTATAAAAAAAGTTTCCCAAGCCGCTAACAGAGCCGAAAAACCTTTGATTGTTTGCGGCGAAATGGCTGGAACGCCGATCTATGTTGCTATTTTAATCGGACTCGGCGTGACGGATTTGAGTATGAACTTAAATTCCATTCCCCGCGTAAGAAGTGTAATTTCTAATATTGCATACGATGAAGCAAAAACGGTTGCCGATGAATTGCAAAACTGCCGGACTTCCGATGAATTAGAGAAATTTGTCAGGGATAATTTTATGAAACACTGGAAACATCTGTTTGATGAAAATACACTTCCGGCAAAAAGAAAAAACTTCTATAAATCCTAATTATATTGATAAATCAACTTTGTCAATACATCAAATTTTTCAAAAATCTATAAATTTCTAGAAATAAAGAACTTTTATCACTTTATAGAAGGTGGATGTATCATCTGTATATCTAAAATATTCTGAAGGATTTCAAAGTATGCCGGAATTCAGTTCTTCAAAATAACACTTACGGCTTTATATCTATGGAATCAATATAAATTTACTGTGTTGAGGTTTAGGATTTATCAATGAAATACAAATCAAAATTAATATTTTTAGTTCTCATATCATCTTTTATTATCAGTGGGCAGGTATCTGCTCAGGATGAAAAAGTTAAAGAAAAGGTAAATTTCGGCTATTCGACCAATCCGTTTGCTAAAACAGACAAAGATAAAAATGAAACGGCAGAAAATAAATTATTTACTGGAAATTCAGACTCTGAAAATAATCGAGTAATTCCTGTAGCTGAACAAACATCGGCATCCAACACGGTAAAAAAAGAGTATTTCCAAACGGTTGCTCAGAAAACTCTCGAGATAGCCAGACGGGCAAACAGAGCTTCACTATTGCCTACGGAAGTTTATAAAATCGGTGTCGGCGATGTTTTATTAATCAGTATGCAAAATGTTCCGTCCCAGGCTGCAAAATATTACACGGTTTTAGAAAACGGAACGATTGATTACCCGCTTGCCGGAGAATTACTGCCGGTTTTAGATTTGACGACCGATGAAGTTGAACAAAACCTACGGGAAAAAATTAAACTATATGAAAATTCCGAATTTACAGTAAAAGTGCGGGAACACACCAGCCATAAGATCAGCGTTTTCGGATTGGTCGAAATTCCGGGCGATAAATTCCTCCAGCGTGAAGCTATACCTTTATATATAGTCAGAGCAGAAGCCATCGTCAAACCGAAAGCGAAACAAGTTATAATTAAAAGAAAAGATTCTACAACCGAAGAATTTGATCTTAGTATCAGCAAAAATAGCGATGTTTTGATTTTCCCGGGTGATATTGTTGAATTTGTTGATAATGAAAAATCAGTAAGCCATATAGAAACTGCCCGGGAATTTTATTTTATCGGTGGTGAAATAAAAGAAGGCGGTCAGATGAAATTTCACGACGGCATAACCTTAACGCAAGCAATTCTGGCTTCCGGCGGATTAAAAAACACGGATGCTAAAAAAATTATGATTCGCCGAAAAAATGATCAGGGATTTTTGGAGTCGGAAAATTACAATCTAAAAGAGATAAAAAAAGGTAAAATTGCCGATCCGCTTCTGCAGACGGGAGATACTATCGAAATTGGATTGTAAATTTTCTGAAAAATTACACGACTCCTGCAAAGTTTTTAAATTATAAATCATCAATAAATCGGGTTTTCATTGTTTAACATTTTTTGTTAAAATAATTTTGCCCTGCATAAGAGTAAGTGAGGCAGTCGCTCTTAAATTTTTTTAAGAGAGGAAAGTCCGAACACTACAGAGCAACGAGCCGGATAACGTCCGGGCGTTTGACTTAAACTCTCAAACGACGACAAGTGCAACAGAAAACAGACCAGCCGAAATTTATTTCGGTGATGGGTGAAATGGTGAGGTAAGAGCTCATCGGCATATTTGGTAACAAATACTGCTCAGGCAAACTCCTCGTGGTGCAAGACCAAATAGGGAAACGTAAACTCTTGAGCTGCTCGCTCAAATTTTGTAGAAATACAAAAGGCGTTTTCGGGTAGGTCGCTCGAACTTTTTGGTAACGAAAAGTCCAGATGAATGATTGCCGGTTCAATTATTTTTGAATCTACAAAATTCGGCTTATGAATTTACTCAAATTTGCAGGCATTTTTTTATAAAAGATTCATTAAGGAGTTTTTAAAAATTATGGCTAATCGGAAAGGGGTTTTTATCGGAGCGTATGTTCCGAATGAATTAAAAGAATCATTAAAAAGACGTGCGGCAACCGAGCATCGCACTTTATCACAGGAAATTACAAGAATTCTGATTGAAGCAGTTCATGGAAAAGGTTTACCTTCGGGAAGTGTTGACAGAAGAGATAACAAAACAGTACCGCGAAGACGCTCAACCGATCCGCTTCCGCGTCGCCGTTCGGAAGATTTACCATTTATTCCAGCTGAGGGCAAGAAAAAAAGTTAAAGGGAAAAAAGATATTTGGAAGGATTGCTGTTAATGAAGCCTATAATGCTTGAGATTTTACCGGCTTGATTTTCTAAATAGTTAAGAGCGGCAAGCGTAGTTGTAGATTTATAACCACGCTTGTCGCTTCCGCGTGTGCCTTTTGATAAAATCGAAATATTCAGATGAATAAGAAAATATTTTGGCTTTCGATTATTGGAATTATTATTAGTTTTGTCGGCGGATTTTTGCTGGCGAATGCATTAAATCGTAATGAAATAAATAACTTAACAGCGGAAAATGCTAGTTTGAAAAATGTAAAAGACCAAACAAGTCAGAATAACTCCGAATCGGAACTGACGGAAAATGAAATTCAGGAAAAAATGGCGGAAGCGGAAAAAAATCCCAACAATTTTAATTTTCAAAAAGGACTCGGACTCGGACTTTATCGTTATGCAATGCTGAGGCAGGACAAGGCTATGCTTAACAAAGTGGAGAAATTATTACAGCGTGCTTATAACCTGAATTCGGACGATTATGAAGTGATCGTTTCGCTCGGAAATATATATTTTGATCTGGGGCAAATTAATAAAGATAAAAACAGTAATGAAAAAGCGAGAAAATTATATCTTGAGGCTCTGGCGAAAAATCCGAAAGATATAAATGTGCGAACCGATCTCGGTTTAACATATTTATTGACTGAATCGCCGCAAGTTGAAAAAGCATCTGACGAATTGGAAAAATCTCTGGAAATTGATCCGAAAAATGAAAGAGCCTTGCAGTATATG
Source organism: Acidobacteriota bacterium (assembly GCA_030859345.1). Taxonomy (GTDB): domain Bacteria; phylum Acidobacteriota; class Blastocatellia; order Pyrinomonadales; family Pyrinomonadaceae; genus Aridibacter. The sequence continues at coordinate 40,591 of JALZKH010000055.1, forward strand.
ACGGAAGCTCAGATTAAGCAGGGAAATAATAAAAAAGCCTCTGAATATCTGGCAAAATTAAGGGAAGTGAATTCTCAGAACAAGGGCATTGAGAATTTAGAAAAACAAATAGGACAAACAAATTAAATGACAGAATGGTTATTAGTTTTATTGGTATTTCTGATTGTGTTGGGAATTGTTGCATATAATTACCGCAAACAAATTCAGACTGCGTGGATAATGTATCAAACCTTTCGCAAGTTCAGACAACACACAAAACCAAAACAAACAAAACAAGTTCCGAAAAAAAACACGGCAAACGATACACAACTTGTCCGGTGTCCAAAATGCAGTAAATGGACACCACAGGATGAAGCCGTAAAACTTAAAGCAAATTATTATTGTTCACACGTTTGTATGGAAGAAGCGATGAGCTTTAATAATTAACACAGAAGCAAATTAGCCACGAACCAACACGAAAAGACACGAAAAAAAAGAAAAAAATATCTTCTTCTTTTTCGTGATCTTTCGTGTTGGTTCGTGGCTCAATCTCTTTTAACGTGGAATAAAAGTTTCGATATACCAGGAAATCATTTGTTCACCAAAAAGTAATGCCATAATCGAGCCGATGCCGAGAAAAATCCCAAACGGAATCTGAGCCTGCATATCTTTTTCCTTTGAACGTGCAATAACTAAAACACCGGCAACTGCACCTGTAAATGCACCGATAAAAATTGATAAAAATGCCAAACGCCAGCCTAATAATGCCCCGACACCAAACATCATTTTGACATCGCCCAAGCCCATCGCATCAACCCCGCGGAGTCGTTTCCAAATCTCGCCAACCAGCCATAAAGAACCGCCGCCGACCAAACCACCAAGGATTGCACCAACCAGCGAAACTAACCACACCGGTTGTTCCTGCAAAAGCGTTAATGGATAAATATTTAAATCATGGAAATAATCCGTTGAAGCAAAGATAACCGGGTATAGAATCCTGACAAATAAAGCGAATACAAGCAGCGGATAAGTAATGACATTGGGTAAAATCATATGTTCCGCATCAATAAATATCAGCGAAATCATTGACGCAACGAAAATTAATGCAACGGGCAAAAAGACTGTAAGCTCGATTTGCCAAAATGTCAGAGTAAAGAGTAAAGCTGTTAAAAGTTCGATGGCGGGATAGCGTAAAGAAATCGGGTTCTTACATTTGCGGCATTTTCCACCGAGAAGTAGCCAACTGATGATCGGAATATTGTCGTAAGGTTTAATGTTTTCTTTACATTTTGGACAAGCGGAATTCGGAAAAATAATTGATTTTTCCAATGGAACACGATGAATCACGACATTCAAAAAACTGCCGATAACCGAACCGATCAGGAAAAAAAATATGTATCCAACCCAAACGGGCAAGCCGGTCAGCAGTACGAACGAATTTTGTAAAAGTAGCATTTATGATTTCCTCAAGTAATTGAGCGATGAATAGAAACAGAAAACTTGTTTGGTAAGAGCGAAAGAAAATCGCCGTTGAATATAATAACTTTTTCTGAAAATTATTAAAAGTAAATATTTAATTTTAATAATTGTCTGATTAGGTTTGAAGCATTTTAACGCAAAAAAATTAATTTTTAATGCTTGTTATAATATTAAAACTATTCAAAAGAATACGGCGTTTCGGTTGTACCTTTGAATTCTGCGTATAGTGAGGAAGGTGGAATTTCGCTTGGTCTTATTAAGTTACAAATCTAAAAAAACCGAAAATTATGGTGATGACAAGAGAACCGACGCAAGCTGTTACATTCGGTTCGGTTTACAGCGTATTGAGAAAACACTACGAACTGGATTTTGTGGCAGTTCGAACTTCAATGTTTAATCGAGCAAATTTAAATAAATTTAACTTCATCATATTTCCAGATAGAAATCCCGCTGATTATGAGGAAATATTGGGTAAAAGCGGCGTTGCCAAGTTAAAAAAGCTGGATCGGAAATGGCGGAACATTTATCGGTTTAAAAGGCGAAGCGGTTTTTATGATCCGAAAATGTTAATTTTACCGATGTTAAGCTGGTGAAAAATCAAATTCTAAAAAACGAAGATGAAAAAGCCAAATCAATTGAGAGTATTCCCGATTCGATCTTCAAAGACTTGGTTAATAATCATCATTATTTAGCACTTGGTTATTCCGAAGAAATGGCGGTTCAGTTCCGGGGAAATTATCATCTGACGACGATTGAAAATGGTGTTAATATCGCAACTTACAAAGTGGAGATGGTCAAGTTTATAGTTCTTCCGCAATTTTGGTGTAAAAGTTAAATCAAAGTTATAAAGTCCATAAATGTTTTATCGCACAGCACGGCACTCGGAAAAACCGGTTCAGCAGAGATGGTTTCCTCGATGATTCTTTCGTCGGTCGGCTCGTTCGGTCCGATTATGCTTGTCTCGGCACTTTATCTGCTGACCTTGATCTTAACCGAATTGATCTACAATAACGCCTGCCGCCCTGATCGCTCCGATTGCGATTTCCCCTGCTGCCACCATGTGAGTCAGTCCGTTGCCGTTTTTTATCACCGTTACATTTGCGGCTTCGGCAAGTTTAATGACTGTGGTCGGTTATCAAACCCACACAATGATCTACGGTCCGAACAATACGAATTTTTCGATTTCGTCAAAGTCGGCACGCCTTTAAACATTATCTTTTGAATTACGGCTTCGCTTTTAATTCATGTTTTCTGAAAGTTTTAATATAGTTATAATGAATGTTGTAATTGGGTTAAAGAACATTTCTACGAAATGGTTAAGCTAAAACAAGGGTTTTAAACCAATCTTCCTTTAAACCGTAACATTTCGTAAGAATGTCCCCGCTAATCCTATTACCTTAAAAAACAATATTATAAACAGAATATTCAAGATTGGGTTAAATCCCCCCCCACAAATCTTACCACAATGCTATTTTATATTAAATTGGGAACATCACGGAGAGGTCTATATTTATTGAAGGCGGCGATCGGAATCGAACCGATGAATAAAGCTTTTGCAGAGCTCTGCCTTACCACTTGGCTACGCCGCCATTAAAGATTATGAGGGATGAATTATAAAGGATAAAAATAATCATCCTTCATTTTTCATCCCTCATAATTCAAAAAAAATTGGAGCGGGAAACGAGATTTGAACTCGCGACCCCGACCTTGGCAAGGTCGTGCTCTACCACTGAGCTATTCCCGCACATCGCAATTGATAATTCTACATTGCTGGAAAATTTTGTCAAGTATCATTGATTTTGAAACAACATAATTAACCTTTGCCATTATTTTTGTTCAATCTTCATATTGCGTATAAAATCCCAATCGCCGCTGGCATTCATTTGGATATTCTTTACATTTTCTTTAGATACAACCATATTGCTTGCATACCAAAGCGGAAAAAGCGGTAGTTCGCGGCTGATTATTTCCTGTGCTTGAACATAATACTGTTTGGCTACATTGTTATCTAATTCATTGACCGCCTTGGCTAATAATTCATCTACTTCAGTATTTTTATAACGTCCGCGATTTCTTGATTGCCGGTCTTTAGTGGGGATTTCGCTTGAAGCAAATAAATCCTTCAAAAATATCGGGTCTTGATTGCCGCCAACCCAACGTCCGGTTGTCAATATAAATTGTCCCTGTTGGATCTGGTTGAGCATGGTTTGAAATTCCAGACTTTCGATTCCGACCGGAATACCGATCTGTTTTAGCTGATTCTGAATGACTTGAGCATAATCCTGAGTGGCTTTACTGCCGGAAGAAATTTTAAAGGTGATTTTATCCATCTCCCGTAAGCCATCACCGTTTTTATCTGTATAACCGGCTTCATTAAGCAAAGTTTTGGCTTTTTCTATATCATAGTCGTATGTAATTCCTGGAGCGTAAGCCCATGATTCGGCGGGTAAAATTGAATGAGCTATTACGGCTTGCCCGTCCAATTGGTCTGTAATGATTTTTTCGCGGTTGATAGCATAAGCTATTGCTTGCCGAACTTTATAGTCTTTTACCGGTTCGGCTTCAGTGTTAAACCATAGATATTGAATGTTTGAGCCTTTGAACTCTTGAACTTTTAAGTTTGGATTTTTACTCAGACTTTTTAATGTATCGGGCGTAAGATTTGTTGCCGCCGGTGCGAGATCAACATTTCCGGCAAGCAATTCAGCTTGCAAAGCATTGGCATCCGCCAGAATTTTAACCTTCAGATTTTTTATGTTTGCAGCACCTTCCCAGTATTCTTCGAACGCTTCAAGTTCGACCACATTTTGTGCCGTGTCAAATGCTTTGAATTTATACGGACCCGTTCCCGGCGGCGGATTTGTTGCGGCATCTGTGTTTTGACCAATAGAACTGCCTTTTGGAATAATTGCAATCGGAACAAGATTCGGCAAAAGCTGATTTTTTAATTCCGGTCGTGGAATTTTGATAACCACAGTTTTTGCATCCGGCGTCTCGATTGCTGTGATCATTGGTGTTTTCTTATCATCAATCGTTTCAAAAAATGCAGCGGCTTTACCGCCTTCGGATTCGAATAATTTATCAAATGTATATTTTACATCGGCTGAAGAAAGAGTGTTGCCATTATGAAATTTGACGTTATTCCGCAGAGTAAATGTATAACTTAAACCGTCTTCACTGGGCTTAAAATCCTGAGCCAGATCACCGACGTATTCAAACTTGTCATTTTTTTTGATTAGAGAATTATACATAATTGTCCGCAGACGCTCCGCATTTGCATCAACCGCAATCGAGCCAATCGGATCAAGCGTTGAAAACTTACCGTCCATAGCAATTGTAAAAGTATCAGCACCCCCGCGTTCACGGCAGTTTGAAGCGATTGAAACAAGACTGATGATTAAAATAAATAATATAATTAGACGCTTTTTGTGCATCGTTTAGATTCCTCCTAATAGGGATTAATTTCTAATGGCTGTTTGATTTAAAATAGATTCTTTCAAATCTCTTATTTCCGAGGAGAGTTCAGCTAATCTGTGCTGTCTGAAGTGTAAAGGTTTTTGCAGTAAATTTCTAACACGGGAAATTCTTTCCAGCGATTCATCAATTCTTGCTTCGCTGATTTCTCCCGCTTTATTTGCCGCTAAAATTGCTTCATAACTTTCAAAAACGGCTTCAGGGCTATTGCAAATCAATAATAAATCGCTGCCTGCCAGGAAAGCCATCTGAGCCGCTTGACCAATTCCGTAATTTTCTACGATAGCTCCCATTTCCAAATCGTCGGTTAAAGCCAAGCCCTGAAAACCCAATTCCTTACGCAAAAGTTGCGTAGTAAAGTTTTGACTCAAAGATGCGGGCAGAAGTTTGCCGCCGGAATCGAATTCCTGCCGCGAATTCAAGGGAAAAGTAATATGTCCCGTCATAATGGCAAAGACATTTTTGTTCTTAAAATGTTCTTTAAATGGAAAAAGATCAATATCGGAAAACTCTTCGTTCGTTAGATTAACGGACGGGAGTTCAATATGCGGATCAAACTCAACCGCACCGATACCGGGAAAATGTTTTAGGCAGCCGATGATGCCCGAATTTTGTAAGGTTTCCAGATAGATACGGGTCCATTCAAAAACTTCAGCTTTTGTTTGACCGAATAATCTTACTTGATTATTCATTACAAAATCAGCCCGTTTTTGACCGCCGACATCCACCACCGGTGCGAAATTCATATTAAAACCGAGAATTCTTAAAATTTCACCCGTTAGAGCGGCAAGTTTTTTTGCATTTCCAAAATTACCATTTCTGCTGATCTCGGCAGCGGATGGAAAAGGCTCGACGATTCGACGCAGACGGTCAACCAATCCGCCCTCCTGATCCAGACTTAAGAAAGGCTGAAGGGGAAGTCTTTCGGAAATAGCGGATAAAAGACTGCGGGTTTTTTCAGCATCTTTTATATTTCTGGAAAATAGACAAATTCCGCCGGGTTTTATATCTGTTAGAAGTTTCTCATCAGTTGCAGATAACTCTTCGCCCGACATTCCGATAAAAAATAATTGACCGATTTTTTCTTCAAGCGAAAGGTTTTTTTGATTATTTGTTGATTGTTTCATTGTAATACTTAAAGTATTTGATTAAGCGTCGGTTCGCCGACTCTTTATGTAAAACTTGAACTAACATTTAGATAATTTTATGTTTTAAGAGCGACAATAATTCTTTAGCTTCTGTGTCGGAAAGATTTTCTACATTTGTATCTCTTAATTCATCTATTATATTTTCATTGGTGATTGCAAATAGAGAAATCTGCGACGCGATTTTATTTTTGGAAGCACGCCCGACAGCTGTTTCCAAGCCGCGATTTTCGGCAATTTGCGTATCTTTAAAAACTGCCAGTTCATATTCTTCAAGTTTTTTCAAGACCTGATTTGCACGGAGGATTATTTGAGAGGGAAGCCCGGCTAATCTGGCAACCGCAATTCCATAGGATTTTGAAGCCTTGCCTTTTTCCAGTTTATGTAGAAAAACAATTTCACCGTCTTTTTCCTTTGCGGTTAATTGATAATTTTTTGCTCCCGGCAATTTTTCAGCCAATTCCGTCAACTCGTGATAGTGGGTTGCAAAAAGTGTCTTGGCTGAATGTTCAGGCGAATTATGCAGATATTCCGCCACCGCCCAGGCGATTGCCAGTCCGTCAAAAGTGGAAGTTCCGCGTCCAATTTCATCCAATAATATAAGACTGCGTGGAGTTGCATTGTGCAGAATAGTTGCCGTTTCTGTCATTTCAACCATAAAAGTAGAGCGACCGGATGCCAGATCATCGGAAGCTCCCACACGCGTCCAGATTCTGTCTATGATCGGAAGTGCAGCCGATTCCGCCGGGACGAAAGAACCAATTTGAGCAAGAATCTGGATCAAAGCGATCTGCCGAAGAACGGTTGATTTGCCGCCCATATTTGCTCCCGTCAAAATTAAGAGGCGATCGGTTGAATTATTCATTTTCAAATCATTCGGAATAAACTCTTCATTTGAAAATGCTTCGACCAACGGATGTCTTCCGCCATAGATATTTATTTCATCGCCGCTGTGCAGTGCGGGTTGTATATAATTGCGGCGGGAAGCGGTTTCGGCAAGGGAAGCCAAAGCATCGAGCGTCGCCAAAGCCCGGGCGGTAGATTGGAGTTTTCTCGTCTCTTTTATAATTTCCGCACGTATCTGCTTAAATAAATCCTGCTCCAAATCCTTTATTTTTTCTTCCGCCCCGAGGACTTTTATTTCCCAGTCTTTTAACTGCGGTGTCGTGTATCTTTCAGCATTCGTTAAAGTCTGCCGCCGTTCATAATAGTCAGGGACTTTTGAAATATTTGCTTTTGATACTTCTAGAAAATAGCCGAAAATATTATTGAATTTGACACGCAGGGAAGAGATACCGGATTTTTGTTTTTCTTCGGCTTCAAAGGCGGCAATTGTCTGCTTTACGTTCTGCGAGATTTTTCTTAAATCATCCAGTTCAACATTAAAACCTTTTTTTATAACACCGCTATCATTGACATTTAACGGCGGCTCGGCGGCAATAGAATTTTCAATCAAATCGCGTATTTCAGGCAGTTCAAAAATGTTCTCACTTAAAACCTGCAGCAAAAGATTTTGTGCGTCCGATAACGATTGATTTATATTCGGTGTTTTAGAAAGCGAGCGATTTAAAGCCAGTAAATCCCTGGGAGAAGCCGTGTCCAAATTTAAACGTCCGATCAGGCGTTCCAAATCGGTTATTTCCTTTAATAAAAAACGTATCTTATCGCGGAGGATAGTTTCTTTTAGTTCGGCAACGGCAGACAGACGGGTTTGAATTTCACTTATTTTAACCGATGGTCGCATAATCCAGGAGCGTAAGAGCCTGCCGCCCATTCCCGTCACGGTTTCGTCTATAACTCCTAAAAGCGAGCGTTTATTTGACCTTTCAAAATCAGCCGATTCGACAATTTCCAGATTTCTTAAAGTTACTGCATCCAAAACCATCGAATCATTAGCATCCAACACAGATATTTCAAAAATGTGTCGGGCGGAAACTTTTTGTGTCTGCATCGTGTATTGCAAACAGGCTCCCGCCGCCCGTATGGCTTCGGCTTTGTTTTCCAGACCGTAAATTTTTAAGTTTGTAACTCCGAATTGTTCTTTCAGACACATTTCAGCAACTCTGAAATCATAAAGTAATTTATCAAGTGCTGTCAGCGTAGTTGAGAATTTACTTGAAGTATTTTTTTTTGCTTCGAATTGGAGAATATTATTAGTTTGAGTATTAGTTGAACTATTATCAATAAAGTTCTTAAAGTTTTTCTCAATTTGTTTTTTAAGTGTCTCGGGAAAGATGATCTCTTTGGGAGCAAAATTTTCAATCTCATCACAGACCTTAGCCCAGGCATTTTTTCCGTATATTTGTGAGGTCAGAAATTCGCCGGTCGAAAGCTCCATATAAGAAATTCCGTATGTCTCGCCGCTGCCGCAGACGGATGCCAGATAGAGCGATTCTTTTCTATCCAAAATTTGTTCATCAATAGCAGTTCCCGGCGTAATAACCCGAACTACTTCACGGTTGACCAATTTTTTTGTCGTATCGGCATCTTCAGTTTGTTCACAGATTGCAACCCGGTAACCTTTTTTTATAAGTTTTGAAATATATCCAGAAGCGGCGTGGTGCGGGACACCGCACATCGGGATCGGGTTTGTGGTTTTCTTGTGTCTGGCAGTTAAAGTAATTTCTAGTTCACGTGAACCAACTACTGCATCTTCATTAAATAGCTCATAAAAATCTCCGAGCCGAAAAAACAGTATTGTACCGGGATATTGTTTTTTTATTTCAAGATATTGCCGCATCATCGGCGTAAAATTTTTCATAAAAAGATGGGGTAAAAGTTTCTTTTGCAAATAAAATGCAGAATTATTAGGCATTTTAGTTTATGGACTTTGCAATATCAACCTAGTTTGTAGAAAATAGTTTTTCAAACTGAAACTTATATTATAAAAATCAAATGAAAAAAATAGTTTTTACAAACGGCTGCTTTGATTTAATCCATCCCGGGCACATAGAACTTTTGAAAAAAGCAAAAGAATTGGGAACAAACTTAATAGTCGGTATCAATAGCGACGAATCGGTTAAAAATATAAAAGGTGTCGAACGTCCCGTTTTAAATCAATCTGAACGTAAAATGATTCTGGAAAGCATACAGTATGTTGATGAAGTGCAAATTTTTGATGAATTAACGCCTGAAAAACTTATAAAGAAAATAAAACCGGATGTTCTGGTAAAAGGCGGGGACTGGCAGGAAGCGGAAATTATCGGAGCGGATTTTGTTAGAAATCAGGGTGGGGAAGTTTTCTCCATCCCACTCGTAGATGGTTATTCGACAACCAATATGATTGAAAAATTCTCTGATGAAAAACAAATAAAAAATTCTCCCGAGCCGATGAATTCATCTGATGAAATAATTCAAAATTATCTGGAGAATCATAAAAAAGTTATGTCTGAACTGGCACAAACTAATATAAAAAATATACAAATTTGTGCTGAGATGATTATTCATGCATTTAGGAGCGGGAAAAAGGTTCTGATCTGCGGAAATGGCGGAAGTGCTGCCGATGCACAACATATTGCGGCTGAATTTGTCGGAAGATATGAAACGGAACGTAAAGCTCTGCCGGCAATTGCTTTGACGACCGATACATCGGCTTTAACGGCGATCACAAATGATTATGATTTTGAAAAAGTCTTTTCGAGACAAGTTGAAGCCCTGGGTGTTGAAGGTGATGTTTTAATAGCCATCAGCACCAGCGGAAATTCTAAAAATGTGATTGAAGCCGTAATATCTGCCAGAAAAAAGAACTGTAAAGTTATTGGTCTGACGGGAAAAAATGGAAAAAAACTTGCCGGTTTGTGCGATGCCTGTATTTTGGTTCCGGCAGATAAAACCGCTCATATACAGGAAAACCATATTACAATCGGACACATCTGGTGCGAGTTGGTTGATAAAAGCTTTGATAACGGAAAATGGAAAATGGAAAACGGATAATTTACAGATGATAATAGGAAGTCGCCGATAGATTGTTTTTATAAAGCAAAATAGTTAATGGAAGAATTATTGAATAAATTTAAGGATCAAAAAGTTCTGATCTTTGGAGATGTGATGCTGGATCAGTATCTGATAGGCGATGCGGAAAGAATTTCGCCGGAGGCTCCGGTTCCGGTTGTAAAATTACTGGAAAATAAATTCATTCCCGGCGGAGCGGCAAATGTTGCGGCAAATGTTGCAGGTTTGGGCGGAGAACCTATTCTGGTTGGAGTTATCGGAGATAAAGATGACGGGATGGATGTTTTTGATGCTCTGCGAAAAAAAAACGTTTCGGGGGATTACCTGTTTTTAAGCCGGGAACGACCGACAACGATAAAAACACGCGTTATTGCAAATAAACAGCAGATAGCCAGAGTTGACCGGGAAACATCGGCTGAGTTAAGCAGATTCGAAGAAGAAAAAGTCTGGGAGATATTTGAAACCTTAATTATAAATTCGGACATTTTAATTATTTCCGATTACGGTAAAGGAACGGTTTCGGAAAATATCTGTCCGCGTCTGATAACGAAAGCTAATAAGTTAAATATAAAAATTCTGATTGACCCGAAAGGGAATAATTATAATAAATATAAAGCAGCTTCATTGATGACACCAAATAAAAACGAATCCATTAACGCATTGGATAGTTTATCGAGAAATTTTGAAAAAGATTTTAATTTAATAGAACTTGTAAAAGAACTAAAAATTGAAGCGATTCTGGTAACCGAAGGACAAAAGGGAATGACGCTCTATGAAAAAAACAAAAACTATAAGTTGGAAGCAAAAGCACGCAAAGTTTTTGATGTAACGGGTGCGGGAGATACGGTTATTGCAGTAATGGCTTTGGCTGTTGCGGCGGGAGCCGATTATTTTACTGCGGCATATATCTCAAATATAGCGGCAGGATTGGTAGTTGAAGAAGTCGGAACTTCGGTTGTAGATTTTGAAAATTTATCAAAATATTTACGTAACGAATCAATAAATAACTGACAGAAATAATTTTACTGATGTCCTGTATTCTGCAGCAAATTTTAGACAGGTATTATGTGTTAAGCAGAACTTTAAGTGTCAGTTCACAGACATCTGATAAATTACTTCAGGTTTAAACTAATTCCACTCAAAATATCAATATGTCTCTTAACGAAAAGATGAAGATAAATTTTGAAGCTTACGGCGTAACTATCGGGATAGATTTTCAGGAACCTTTTGAGTTTGAAAAAATTCTGAAAATTGTAAAAAATGCGATTCCGATAAATCTTAATTTAATAAACAACTTGGAAACAAATACAGACACTGAACATATTTTTAAAATCAGGTCTGAAAGTGAAAATCAATTCTCTCTGCAAAAAAACGTAGAAGAAAAGACCAGACTAAACGATGAACAGAAATTGTTAGAGAGTCTCGAAAGCAATTTGAGGTTAACGATTGGTGAACATGCCAAGTCGAAGGTTTTTATACACGCCGGTGTCGTCGAACTAGGCGGCAGTGCGATTATAATTCCGGCTCTCAGTTTTAAAGGAAAGACTTCGCTGGTCGTCGAACTGATCAAGGCGGGAGCGACCTATTATTCAGATGAGTATGCAATAGTTGATGAAAAAGGTCTGGTCTATCCGTTTCCAAAATCACTCTCGGTGCGAGGAATTATTGATAAATATACACAGCTCGAACGCCCGGTAGATTTCTACGGCGGAAAGAAAGGGGAAAATCCCATAAGGGCAGGTCTGATACTTATCACTGAATATCAAATAGGTTCGCATTGGAAACCGCAGATTCTCAGTCAGGGAGAAGCTGTACTTGAGCTAATATCAAATACACTGCCGATTAGGAACAAACCTGAATTTACTCTAGGAGTCTTAAACAAATTGGCTAATGATGCATATGCGATCAAAACTAAAAGAGGAGAGGCGAAAAGGTTTGCAAAAAATTTGCTGAAATATTATAAAATGAAAATCTTGCAGCAATAAAGTCTAATGAATAATCTACAAAAGGGTTTGGCAATTGATACGGCGAGTTCAAAGGGGAGCATCTCTCTTTTTGATAAGGATGAGTTTGTTGATCATATTTTGTTAGAGGATGGAGAAGTTTCCCGCTCCCAGGATTTAGTTTCCGAGATTAGAAATTTGCTAAAAAAAAACAATATCATACCCGTAGATCTTGAATTTGTTGCATACTGTCGCGGTCCGGGCGGATTTACGGGAATTAGAATCGGGGCAGCGACTTCCATGGGGATCGCTAAGTCTGCCGGATGTGTCTGCATCGGCATAACAAAGTTTGAAGCTTTGGCAAAAGTCTCCAAGCCTGAGAAATCTGCATATATTTTGATAGATTCAGGTAATAAAAATATATCTATTGGAAAATACACCGAACTTTTTGAAAAAGAAAAAGGGAATTATAATGACTTTGAAACAAAACGATATACCGATCTAAAAATATTCGACTTTGAAAAAATATCTGACATTATTACAGAGAAGTCTCCATATTTGGATGATTTTATAAAAAAACTAAAAGCAAATAAGAAGGCAAATGTAATAGTTGTAACTGATATTACTTCAAATCTTATAGGTTTATGTGCAATCGATAAATTAAAAGAAAATGAAAACTTTGATTTTTCTCCTGTTTATTCTAATTAAAAGTTATAAGTATTCGTGCAAAAATAAATTAAACTTTTTTGATTTCTCCTTTGCTCCTTTGCGGGAAATAATTCTTAAAGCAGAAAAACACTCCCGCCAAGTCGCCAAGCACGTAAAGAAAGATTTTAAGTTTCAAATTCAGTAAATGTAATTTTGCTTGAATACTTATAGAAAAATATGTGGAAAATTAATACCAACAATAATAAAATGCGTCTGATAACAATTAAAACTACAATATCTCTTAATTTGAATGAATGAATTAAAAAAAAGTTTGAAAAGTTTTTGTAATTTAATGTAATATATCTTTTATAGAAGGCAGTTTGTTAAACAACCAAAACCAATGCGGATTTTCTGCATTAACCAAAAAAAAGAAAAATAAGGAGAATAAAACTTATGGATATAATGAAAACGGAAGCAGTTCGTGATGAACTAATGAAAGTAGATTCAAAATTCAGAGATTTAGTTCATCAACATCAGAGTTATGAAGATAGACTTAATGAGCTATCCAGTCTGTCATATCCGAGTGAAGAAGAACAACTCGAAGAAATTAATATAAAGAAACTAAAATTGAGTTTGAAAGATCAGATGTATGCAAAAATTGACGAATATACTAATTCACATTAACCGTGTAAAAAAGTATCTAACAGCGAAAAAGGCGGAATCTAATTTTAGATTCCGCCTTTTTCGCTGCAATTTTGACTAAAAGCTTTAATTCCTCTATTTGTTGGAATAATGACTTTATCGTTTATATAAACCGGTTGCGAAACAAAATATGTATCTTTTTCAAAATCTATTTTATTAATCATTCTGCCATTTTGTGGATTAATCAGAATAGCTGATTCAGATCCAAAACTTACTATTAAAAGTGTTTCCTGATTGATCAAAACACTACTGACTATTCTACCCGGTAGTTTGAGTTTCCATATATTGTTGCCTTTAACGGCTTTAACGGAATACATAAAATTGTCCTTGGAAGAGATTAGTAAGTTTTCCTTAAAATTTTTAATATCGGTTATTTCACCTCCGAATTTTAAATCCCAATTTTTTTTAAGTTTATTATCAAACGAATTAACTGTTCCGTCTTTGTAACCGATAATGATCTGTTCAAAGTTTCTGGAATGAGAAATATATGCAGGATAACCATTTATATTAAATTGTCGTAAAATGCTTCCGTCGGCAAGTGAAAGTTCGATTAGTGTTCGGTTCTTACTTCCGAGATAAATACTAGAATTTTCCGGGGAACTTATAAAAAATATTTTGTTTAACGTATCTGATTTGAAAATTAAGTCTTCATTATTTAAGTTGATGGCATTAATAGAATTGCTGTTGGATATTATGAGGTTTCCATTAAACACCGTCTGAATACTGGCAGGGAATGATTCTAAATTGATTTGTTTAGAAGGTATTCCGGTCTTACTATCGAGGATTGTTAATAAAGATTTTTTCTGATCTGTTTGTTCCGAACTTACTAATAACAATCCATTTTCCAATAAAAGTTTTCCATTTATAAGTCCTTTTATTTCGGTTTCCCAGATTATATTTCCATCGGATGCATTTAAAGTTATTATTTTATTTGTTAAAGGGATAAACAGTCTTTCATTATCAGACGCAATGTTTAGATTAGACATATTTTCCAACGAAACCTCCCAACATTTCTGCAGGGGTTGAGTCCAGACGGAAATTTCTTTTGTGTTTTGAGCTGGGACAGGGAAGATATTTATTGTCAAAAACACTATGAAAATCAAGTGTTGTAATATTTTGGAATAAAGTTTGTTTTTACTCATTGAGGCTTTGTATTTATATGAATAAACGCTTAAAATTAAAATTAAAACGAACTGAAAAATCCGGCAAGTCTTTTATATTGATGATTTCAGTATTCAAAACAGTTTGCTAAAAAAATAAACCAAAAAAAAGGAGTACAAAAACTTATGTCTTTTAATAAAATCATAATTATCGGCAACCTCGGCAAAGACCCGGAATTACGCTACACGCCGCAGGGAACAGCCGTCTGTAATTTTTCGATGGCAACCAATGAAAAACGCCGGGATAAATCCGGCGATCTACAGGATATTACAACCTGGTTTCGAATAACCCTCTGGAATAAACAAGCCGAAACCGCATCAAAATATCTACAAAAAGGAACTCAGGTCTATATCGAAGGCAGATTAAAACTCGACGAATGGACAGACAAAGACGGAAATGTGCGTCAAACTCTCGACGTTACTGGAACGGATATGCAGTTTATCAGTAGCGGGAGAAGTGACGATTATTCCGATTCCGATAACGAATCCTATAATGATTCGGATAATTCAAATGAATTTTCCGAATCTGACAGTTCAGATTCAAAGCAAGCCTCTCAAACAAACGATTCGCCCACAACTCCGGCTGATGATGATATACCTTTCTAAAAAACAGCTAAAGCAATACGGGACAGTGAATAATTTTTGGATGAACGATAGTATTTAATTTTAAGACTTCGAATAATCATTTATCCATTGTCCCATATTCCTAAATTTTTCATACCTTAGATTCTTCTTCTCTAACGGAGTCAGTTTCAGCAGGCTTTCAATATTTTTTATTAAAACATTTTTTAGATATTCGTATGTCTGGTCGGGTTCAGAATCTTTTTTATCCTTTTTATCTTTTTTTTGCTTTTTCTTTTCTTTCTCATCTTTATCAACGATTTTCCAAAATCCCTGTTCGGGTATAATTTCATCAATGATTCCCATATTTTTCAAATCTTCCGCCGTCAGACGTAAATTATCAGCGGCACGCGACGCTTGTCCCGCATCTTTCCAAAGAATAGCGGCACAACCTTCCGGCGAAATCACTGAATAGACGGCATTTTCCATCATCAAAACCCTGTCTCCGATACCAATCGCCAAAGCACCGCCCGACCCCCCTTCGCCGATTATGACAACTATTATCGGCACTTGCAAAGCAGCCATCTCACGCAGATTATAAGCGATGGCTTCGGCTTGTCCTCTCTCTTCAGCATCAATTCCGGGATAGGCACCGGGCGTGTCAATAAATGAGATTATCGGACGCGAAAATTTCTCCGCCAGTTTCATCAAACGTAGAGCTTTTCGATAACCTTCAGGTTTCGGCATACCAAAGTTTCTAAACCGCCTCTGATTGGTATCCCTGCCTTTCTGCTGACCTATTACAGCAACCTCACGTCCGTCCAACTTAGCAAATCCGCAGATCAACGCAGGGTCATCTGCAAATCTACGGTCACCGTGCAGTTCGACAAAATCCGCAAAAACCGTTTCAAACAGATCAATTGAATATGGTCTATCTGGATGCCTGGCGGTTTTAACCCGTTCAAAAGCATCAACTTTTTCAATTGTTTCTAAACCGATTTCTTTACCGGTTTCCTTTAATTTAGTTCCCATTTTAATTTGCACCCCAAAGCTTTCAATTCCTTTTCAACTTTACTTGAACCACTTATCCGCAACGGTTCAACATAAATTTTTGTTTTTATGTTGTTTGCAATTTGCAAATTCAGATAGACATCACAGCTACCCCTTGAAACACTCAGCAAACTGACGATAGATTCCATAAGAATTTCATCAAAGTCTTTTTGCGGGAGCGTTATATGCAATCTATTTGCTTTGACAAAAACCATTTCGGAAAGACTCTTAACATCCTCAATTATCAAGGTTAATTCCTGCCTTTCAAATGATTCTACTTTTCCTTTGACGATTATAATTTCATCGTCTTTTAAAATATCGGCAAATTTACCCAGCGTTTCCGCCCACACCAGACATTTCGCTCCGCTCGAACGATCTTCGAGCCGGAATATACAAAAACGGTTGCCTTTCTTACTGTGCTTTATCTGAAATTTTGAAATCAATCCGGCAACCGTTATCACATCGCCCGGCATTATATCTTCATAATCGGCAAAACTTTTTATCTTGAGATCAGTTAAGACATTTCCAAATGAATCCAGTGGGTGAGTCGAGAGATAAAAGCCGACAGAGTCCTTTTCCATCTGTGAAAGTTCTTTCGGCGACCAGGCTTTTGTATCAGGCAAATCTTCCTGCACATCTGTATTTTTGAAATCCACACCGCCGAATAGTGCCGTTTGTCCACGCATTTTGTCGTTCCAGATTCTCTGTCCGTGTGATAATGCCAGATTGACGGAATTATACAATCTTGCCCGCCACATCCCGGTTTCTTGTTCAGATAAATTTAACGAATCGAAAGATCCTGCCGCAATTAAACTCTCCAATGCCCGACGGTTGACCGATCCCTGTCCGATCTTGGCAGCAAAATCAAAAAGAGATGAAAATTTACCTTTTTCAATCCTTGCCTGAATTATTGCTTCGACTCCCGTTACACCGATACCCTTGATTGCGGTCAGACCGAACCTGACGGCATTATCCAAAGGAGTAAAACCGACATCACTTTCATTAACATCCGGCGGCAAAAGTTCCAGACCTCCATTCTTTAATTCGTTTGAGTATTTATAAATCTTTTTAGCATCGTTAGCTTCGTGAGATAAAACAGATGCATAAAAATAAGCAGGGTAGTGTGCTTTAAGATAAGCAGTCTGAAAAGCGATGTAAGCATAGGCAACACTATGGCTCCGGTTAAACCCGTAATCAGCAAATTGAGCCATCAGATTATATATCTCTTCCGCCTTTTTACGCTTGATGCCGCGTTTGACCGCACCTTCAATAAATTTCTCCTCGTGAAGTGCCATCTCGCTGCGTTTTTTCTTACCCATCGCCCGCCGCATCAGATCTGCCTCACCGAGAGTGTAACCTGCCAACTGTTGTGCCAGCTGCATAATCTGTTCCTGATAAACAAGCACCCCGTATGTATTCTGCAGAATACCCTTCATTTCAGGAACAATATACCTGACACTTTTTTCTCCACGGTGTCTCGCAATAAAATCATCTACCATTCCGCCATCTAACGGTCCCGGTCTATACAGGGCATTTAATGCTGCCAAATCTTCCAACTCTTTAGGTTTCAAACGACGGCAGATTTCCTGCATACCTTCCGATTCAAACTGGAATACAGCTTCCGTTCTGCCTTCGGAAAATATCTCCATAGTTTTTTTATCTTCAAGCGAAATCTTGTGCCACTCAATTTCAATTCCGGTCTTATCTTTAACCATTTTTAAGCAATCGCTTATAACGGTTAAAGTGGTTAAAGCAAGAAAATCCATTTTAAGCATCCCTACTTTTTCCAGGTCATTCATTGAATACTGGCTCGTTAATTCATCGTTTCGACTCGAAACTGCAATGGGAATTAACTCGTGCAGAGGTTTCGGAGAAATAACCACACCTGCCGCGTGAACCGACGAATGCCGTCCGCATCCTTCGAGCCGCCTTGCCAGATCCAGAACTTCTTTGACATCTTTATCCTGCTTAAATAATTTACTTAGTTCCGGAACTTGCTCGATTGCCTCACTGATACTCACATTTCTTCCCCGGACGGGCGGCGGAATTAATTTTGCGATTTTCTCGACATCCGCATACGGCATACTCAAAGCCCTGCCGACATCTTTGATGGCAGCTCTCGATGCCATCGTTCCAAAGGTAATTATCTGGCAGACGGAATCCTGTCCGTAAAATTCGGTCACGTGCCGTATCACTTCGGCTCTTCCGCGGATACAGAAATCTATATCTATATCCGGCATAGATACTCTTTCCGGGTTTAAGAATCTCTCAAACAGCAAATCATATTGAATCGGATCAATATCTGTGATCTCTAAACAATAAGCCACCAGCGAACCTGCCGCCGAACCACGACCGGGTCCGACCGGTATATCCTGTGTGCGTGCGTATTTCATAAAATCCCAGACAATTAAAAAATATCCGGGAAATCCCATATCTTTTATGATCTTTATCTCACTTTCAATTCTTTCCTGATAATCATCCAGAGTATATTTCAATCTGCCCTGTTCTTTTAGCGGATTCCATATAGTTTCTCTTCTTTTTTCAAATCCTTCATAAATAACTTCTTCAAAATACTCATATGTATTTTTACATTCGGAAGAAACCGGAATTGGAAAATCCGGCAGTGCCAGATTATCTGTTAGAGGGAGTTCGACGCGACACATCTCCGCTATTTCTTTTGTTATATGCAAAGCGTTCGGGACTTCATTTCCAAACAGATGCCACATTTCTTCAGCCGAGCGTAAATAAAAATTCGGATTGCCGAGTGTTTTCCGTGTGCCGTCATTGATAGTTTTTCCTTCGCCGATACACAGCAGAATATCGTGAGCCTTAAAATCTTCCTGCGTTAGATAATGTGCGTCATTGGTTGCAACCAACGGAATACCGGTCTTTTGCGAAAGTTCCGCAAGTCCTCGGGTTATCTTTTTTTCGGCTTCCAGTCCATGATCCTGAATTTCAATAAATATATTATTTTTGCCGAAAATATCCTTCAACAATTCCAGATTATTCAAAGCCTTTTCAAAATTTCCGGAAGATAAATAATGACCTGCAACACCTTTTAGTCCCGATGTTAAAGCTATCAAACCTCTGCTTTTTTCCTGTAAAATTTCAAGATCAATTCGCGGTTTATAGTGAAAGCCTTCGGTATATGCTTTTGAAGCGAGATAACACAAGTTGTAATATCCTTCTAAATCTTTTGCTAAAAGTACCAAATGATAATAAGGCAATTCGCCAGCCTTGATTGAAACATCTCTATCAAAGCGGCTGCCGAGCGTTAAAATTGCTTCATAGCCCAGAATTGGCTGAATTTCATTTGCCTTCATCGTGTTGTAAAATGAAATCGCCCCGAACATATTTCCGTAATCGGTTATTGCACAGGCATCCATATTCAGGTCTTTTAATTTATTTGCCAGAGGCTTGAGTTGGATAGCTCCCTGTAAAAGGCTATAATCCGTATGCAGATGCAGATGCGTGAAATCATTCGTTTTGTTTGCAAAATTTTTTGTTTGTGGAATCATATATTTTATGAAGAAAGTTTACTTGGAAACCTTCGGCTGCCAAATGAATGTTTCGGACTCGGAAAGAGTTGCGACTCTGCTTAAATCCAAGGGATTTGAAATGACTCCCAGGGAAAGTTCAGCCGATGTCGTTTTATTGAATACTTGCTCGGTCAGGGAAAAAGCCGAACATAAACTTTATACACGAGTCGGTCAGATTCGCAAAACCGAAAGACAAAATCAGGTCGTCGGGGTGCTGGGTTGTGTCGCCCAACTTGAAGGCGAAACTCTTTTTAAGGGTGATCGCGGCATTGATTTTGTTCTGGGCACTCAAGCCGTCGGGCGAATTGACCGGGCAATTGAAAAAGTTTTTGCAGGTGAAAAGAATGTTCTGGATCTGGAAGGACGGGAATTCGATTACGATTGGTCAACCGACGCTACGCAGCGGCACTCTCCCTACGTGGCTTATGTACCGATCATTGAAGGCTGTAATAAGTTCTGCACATATTGTATCGTTCCTTTTTCAAGAGGCAGGGAAAAGAGTCTGCCCGCTTCGGAAATTATCGGACAGGTTTTGGAATTGAAAAGACAGGGCGTAAAGGAAATCCATCTGATCGGGCAGAATGTCAACAGCTACCGTCCTCTGAATGATTCGGGATTGGAACAGTTTAAGGGAGCTACGCCATTTTCCAGGCTGCTCAGGGCGGTTGCCGCCACGGGCTTTGAGCGGATAAAATTTACGACATCCTTTCCCAGAGATTTTCATCCCGATATAATTGATGCCTTTGAGGAATTTGAAAACCTTTGCAACTGGGTGCATCTGCCGGTCCAATCCGGCAGCGACCGAATCTTAAAGTCTATGCGGCGTGGACATACGATAGATAATTACAAAAAGAGAATTGATAAAATAAAAAATTCAAGCAGAAATATTGCCTTATCAACCGATATGATCGTCGGTTTTCCGGGCGAAACCGACGAAGATTTTAGAGATACCTTGAAACTTGCCGAATACTGTCAATTTGATAGTGCATATATGTTCAAATATTCCCCCAGACCGGGAACTCCGGCTTTTGAAATGGAAGATGACGTATCCGAAGAAGAAAAAAAGAGCAGATTTATTGAATTGGAAAAGGTCGTCAAAAAGAGCCAAAAACGAGCCTTTGAAAACAAAATCGGCACAAACCTTGAAGTCTTAACAGAAAAAGTTTCTAATAGAAATAAGGAACATTTGAATGGTCATACGACCTGCCATAAAGTTGTAAATTTTAAGGGTGATTCCAAATTATTAGGCAAAATTGTTAATATAAAAATTACTGAAGTAAAAACCAATACCTTATATGGTCAAATTCTTTAAAAACTTGAGGTAATCAGTATTTATGCAAATCGAAGTAAAAATTGGTGCTTTAATTATGGATCCGAACAGCAATACTCCAATTGTCGTATTAAAAGGAGTTGACTCGGAAAATATACTCCCGATCTGGGTCGGGGCTTTTGAAGCAAATGCCATCGCTCTGGAAATTGAAAAAATTGTGCCGCAGAGACCGATGACCCACGATTTGATACGAAATCTGATTACCGAAACGGGTTTGCAGGTGCAGAAAATTATTATTTCCGACCTGGCGGATAATACCTTTTATGCCAAAATCGAATTGCTTGATAAAAACAGTCAGACAATTTTACTGGATTCGCGTCCGTCTGATGCAATCGCTCTGGCATTACGCTCTGATTGTCCGATCTTTGTTGAAGACAAAGTTTTTGAAATTTCCAACACCACCAACGCAAACGAACCTGACATCGAAACGGATACAGCTGTTGTTGATGAATGGGACGAATTTATCGAATAGACTTTTTTAAACCTGAATCAAAAAATGATAATTGTTATTGCAAATCAGAAAGGCGGTGTCGGCAAAACGACAACCGCAATTAATCTCTCTGCCGGATGTGCCTTGCGTGGGAAAAAAATTCTTTTGATAGATTTAGACCCCCAGAGCAACAGTTCCTTATCTTTTGTTGACCCGAGTTCCATCGAGACGGGTTCTTACGAATTATTTACCGAGTTGGATAAGCCTGTTACGGATTATATTTATAAAACGGAAGTTAAGGGTTTGGATATAATTCCGTCTAAAATAAATCTAGCCAAACTGGAATCAAAACTGGTCGGAGATATAGACGCAATTTTCAGACTCAAAGACCGGATCGAAAAAGTCTGCGACCTATATGATCACATAATTATTGATACACCTCCGACTTTGGGTTTGATTACGGTCAATGCTCTGGTTTCAGCCTCGCACGTTTTGATTCCGATCCAATCTTCCTATTTTGCTCTGGAGGGAACTGATGATCTGCTGGAAACCATCGAAAAGGTTCGCTCGCGTCCAAATCCGGATTTGCAGCTGCTCGGCGTTCTTGTAACTCTGGTTGATAAGCGGACATCGCTTTCCAAAGATGTTGAGGCACATATCCGCAATGTCTTCGGCAGACAGGCTTTTAAAACGACCATCTCCCGGAGCGTCCGTCTGGAGGAATCACCCGCTCATAAAGAAACGATTTTTACATTTTCTCCGAAATCCAGTGGTGCGAAAGAATATTCAAGTTTATGTCAGGAGGTTTTGAAACGTGCCTAAAAGAGGTCTGCCAAGCGGTTTACAGATGCGTCATGATTCGCATTATGTTGATGAATTAGCCAAGTCAAGCAAAACTATCGGGCGTATTATTTCAATCAACAGAATCGAACCCAATCCCGAACAACCGCGTGTGGAATTCGGTGATCTGTCCGAATTGACTGCGTCTATTAAACAAAACGGGGTTCTTGAACCGATTCTCGTAAAACCGATTGATAATTCCAATAAATTTATGATAATCGCCGGAGAGAGACGCTGGCGTGCTTCTAATCTGGCTGGTTTGGAAGAAGTTCCATGTATCGAACTGGATATAGACGAGCAATCCATCGCCGAAATTGCTCTGATTGAAAATCTGCAAAGAAAAGACCTGACGATTTGGGAAACCGCCGATGGTTTGGCTGATTTAGCGGAAAGATTTGGTTATACGCACGATGAGATAGCAAAAAAAATCGGCAAAAGCCGCACCACGGTTACTGAATCTATGGCAATTGCGGGTTTACCTGAAAGCATCAGGGAAAAATGCCGAAAGAGAAAAATAAATGCTAAATCAACCTTAGTTGAAATTGCCAGACAATTTAACGAAGCGGCAATGCACGAATTCCTTGATGAAATCACCTCGGACAAACTAAACCGAAAACAGGTCCGAAAAAAATCAAGACCGAAGACCAAAATAAAATCCAAAAATAATGATATAGATTCAAGTGAAGATAATATTTCTCAGTTCGTCAGCGATGAATCATTTAATTATTCAGCTAAAGCAAATGATTTTATCATCACAATCCGTTTTAATAAGGAAAGTAATATAAATAAGAAGGACATCTTAAAAGCATTAAAAGAAGCATTTGATAATGTTAAGAAGAGTTGAGCAATAAAATCACATATTTTTATAACATAGAAGAAGAATATGTAAAGCAATATGAAGATTTTGATTCCTATATTTCTAATTATTATGAGTAGCTGCAAGGTTTTTACTCAATCATCGGTTTGCGGAAACCCATACTTTGAGCATAAGTCCGAAGCTAAAATTGCGGCAATGTCACCCGAAGAAAAAATGGATCAAATGGTGCTTGAGCAAATGTTTCACGCACCTTGGGACAACGACGATAACTATGATCTCCTGCATCTTAAAATTATTGAAGACAGCAACAAGGTTCTGCCCACAGCAATTAAGTATTTGAATGAATATGATCCGAATGTACAAAAATGTAAGGAAAGAAGTAATACTCGGATGTTTACGGCGGCGATGTATTTGAATAATGTTGACAATGCCAAATTTCGCATACGCTCCACCGAAACCGGGCGACTTGCGATACGATCTCTCGAACAAGTCATCGAACGACGGCGTAAAGCCAAACTCAATCCCGATGAATATGATGGACGTGGTAACCTTCTAACAACCTTCCTGAAGGGACTAAAGGGACAAAATATAAAAGACGGATTGATTGAGGAGACACTTGAGAAGCGTTATAATGTTAAAATGTCGGAGGCTGAGTTGATGAAATTTACTGACTTCCTTATTTCGCTTGATTCGGCGTATCCGGGTTGGACAAACATTTTTTTCTGGGGTGAAATGACTCAGGCAGAATCTGATCGGTATTATCAGGCTTACTTAAAGTTTAAGAAAATTAAGAGATAGTATTTATGAGAGGGACAAGTGAATATAAAGTTCTCGGTTTGAGAAACCCAAGCTACACAGGCGGGTAGTCGTTTACCCTTAAAAAATTTCCTGCCGATTTATTACATAATCTTTATTATCGGACGCAGGATATATCATTTAATTTATCTTCCCTAAAAATATTTGCCTGCATTTTATCTGAAATTTATTTTTTTAAATTTTAATAAACTTCTACGCTTTGACACTTTATTATTAAACAGATAAAATTTCCCTTTTGTAAAATATTAGAACAAGAAAACATTTCCTAAATAAAGGAGTATTAAAACATTGAGTGATAAAAATTTTCTATTTACTTCGGAATCCGTAACGGAAGGACATCCCGATAAAATTTCAGATCAGATTTCAGATGCCATCCTGGACGCTTTATTGGAACAAGATCCGAATAGCCGCGTTGCGTGTGAAACATTGGTTACAACAGGTTTAGCCGTAGTTGCAGGTGAAATAACCTCTAACGCAACGATTAACTATCAAAAGATCATAAGAGATACAATAAATGACATCGGCTACAACGATGCAAATTTTGGCTATGACTGCAAAACTTTAAGCGTCCTCAACGCTCTCGGAACACAATCGCCCGATATTGCACAGGGAGTTGATACAGGTGGTGCCGGCGATCAGGGACTTATGTTCGGTTTTGCCTGTAATGAAACGGCGGAACTTATGCCGATGCCGATTCAGATGGCTCACGACTTAACCCACAAATTAACCGAAGTTAGAAAAAACGGGGAACTTCCCTATCTCAGACCTGATGGAAAATCTCAGGTTTCAATTGAATATAAGAACGGAAAACCTTTCCGTGTCGAAGCCGTTGTTATTTCTTCACAACACGCCGATGATGTCGAAAATGAACAGATACGTTCTGATATATTGGAAAAAGTCATCAAAGCTGTAATTCCCGAGGATCTGCTTGATGAAAATACAAAATTTCATATAAATCCGACGGGGCGTTTCGTGGTCGGCGGTCCGATGGGCGATGCCGGTTTAACCGGGCGTAAAATTATTGTTGATACATACGGCGGTTATGCACCGCACGGCGGCGGGGCATTTTCAGGTAAAGACCCGACGAAAGTTGACCGTTCAGCTGCATATATGGCTCGCTATATTGCTAAAAACATTGTAGCCGCTGAATTAGCCGATAAATGTACGGTTCAACTAGCTTATGCTATTGGTGTCGCCGAACCCGTTTCGGTTTTGGTTGATACCCATGGAACGGGAAAAATTGACGACGAAGCCTTAGCCGAATTAGTCCGCAGCAATTTTGAATTAACACCCGAAGCAATCATTAAAACTTTAGATTTACGCCGTCCGATCTACAAGAAAACAGCTGCTTACGGACACTTCGGACGTGAAGAATTTTCATGGGAAAAAACTGATAAAACAGAAGCCTTAAAAAATGGTGCAACAAATGGAGCTGCATCAGGTAAATAAGAATTTAAACTATAGGTAAAGTTTTATTCGATACCTTAAGCTGTCGAATTAACTTTTACCTTTTATTTTATACAATAAAAGGATTTAGACAAATTGATATGGCAAAAGAAGAAACAGTAATGGAATACGATATAAAGGATATTAATCTTGCCCCGCAAGGTAAACAAAGAATTGAATGGGCAAACCGTGAGATGCCCGTTCTGGAATTAATCCGTAACCGTTTTAAAGAGGAAAAACCACTCGATGGTATCAGGCTTGTTGCCTGTGCTCACATTACAACGGAAACGGCAAATTTAGCCAGAACTTTGAAAGCCGGCGGTGCCGAAGCAATTTTGATCGCTTCCAATCCTCTTTCGACGCAGGATGACGTTGCTGCTTCACTTGTCAAAGACTGGAATATTCCTGTTTATGCAATGAAGGGTGAATCAAACGAAACTTATAACCGCCATGTCCGTATTGCACTGGATTCAAAACCGGACATCATTATTGACGACGGTTCGGATGTTGTCGCAACACTCTTGAAAGAATATCAAGATCACGCCGATAAAATCATTGGAACTACCGAAGAAACAACAACCGGAATCGTCCGCCTAAAAGCTATGGAAAAAGCTGGTGTGATGAAGTTCCCTTCGATGGCTGTTAATGATGCACAGACAAAACAGTTTTTCGATAACAGGTATGGAACCGGACAATCAACCCTTGATGGAATCATACGTGCTACAAATATATTGCTTGCCGGTAAAAATCTTGTTGTCGTCGGATATGGTTGGTGTGGAAAAGGCGTTGCAATGAGAGCCAGAGGTATGGGTGCCAACGTGATCGTAACTGAAATTGATCCGATCAAAGCGGTTGAAGCGATAATGGACGGTTTTCGCGTATTGCCGATGAATAAAGCCGCAGAAGTTGGTGATTTCTTCGTAACTGTTACAGGAAACCGCCATGTAATTGACAGAGATCATTTTACTAAAATGAAAAACGGTGCAATCGTCTGTAACAGTGGACATTTTGATTTAGAGATCAATCTTGATGCTCTACGTGAATTATCGGATGAACCTGTTGACCGAAGACCTTTTGTTCAGGAGTATAACTTAACAGGTGGTGATAAAAGCATAATCGTCTTAGGCGAAGGCCGTTTAATAAACCTTGCCGCCGCCGAAGGACACCCTGCCAGTGTTATGGATATGAGTTTCGCAAACCAAGCATTATCAACAGAATACCTGGTTAAAAATCAAGGAAAACTTGAATATAAGGTTCACGTTTTACCTGAGGAAGTTGATCAGGAAATTGCTGGCTTGAAATTAAAGGCAATGGGAATTGAAATAGATGAGTTGACTCCCGAAATGATTGAATATATGGGAAGTTGGGAATCAGGAACTTAAGAATTAATGGATATTGGATAAATTGAAATTATTTTATTAGAAATATTAAACGTCAGGATTAAACTTCTGACGTTTTTTTATGTTCTGATTCTTGAAATCAAATAAAATCCGATTATTGTAAATAATATCAATGGAAACCAAACTGCTAATACGGGCGATAAAAAATTGCTTTGACCAAATTGTTCAAAAGCACTTACAGTTCCCATAAATAATAACCACGCACCAATAGCATATCCCAAAGTTATAACATTTCCCTTCTGCTTCAAAGATAAAACAAACGGAGCGGTAAAAAGTATTATGACAAAAGGAAAAAATAATGTAGTGTATTTTTTTTGGATCGAAATTCTGTAATTTCTTAATTCCACTTCAGATTTTGTTTGTTTAATTTTCCTGTTGGTTTCTGAAATAGTCAAATGACCGGGTTTATTTATGCTTAGTTTAAAGGGATTATAATTTTCAGCTAACTCAGTTTCACTTGTAATATGCGTTAATACTTTATTTTCATTCCAAATGGTTTTTTCTGGTCTATCTAAAAATATGATTTTATTATCGTTCCAGATTGCTTTATTTACTCTTGAAAATGATCTAAGTTGTGTATTTTCTTTGTTGAACTCATAGATATTTAAGTTATCTACAACTGTCTTTTCGTTATCAGACGCATTTATAATTTCAAATGAATAAATGCGGTTTTCTGAAACTATCCAATTTTTGCCGGAAGGTTTTAAAACTGAGTTTCGACTGCGAATCTGCCTGAGTAAAGTGTCTTGTAATCTATTCGCATTTGTAATGACTGTTTCCTGCAGACCGAAATTTACAATTCCGATGGCAAAAGTCAGCAAAATACAAGGTAAAAGTAGTCTATAAATGCTTTGTCCTGCCGCAGTCCATATAACCACTTCATTTTGTCTCGATTTGATCGCATATGTGGCTAGACTTGCGATCATTAAAGCAGATGGAGAAATTTGAATATATATATACGGGATCAGAAAAAATAAATATGTAACCAACAATCTAAATCCATTTTCAAAAGTGCCGGCAAATTTCCAATTCTCGAAGGCTGTAAATACCAGATAGATAGATATTAAAAATACGAGGGTGAGCAGAAAATTCTTTAATAGACTAAAAATCAAATCAAAATCCAAGATTCCGGTTGTAAAATCAATTAATGATTTTTTATATTTAATTTTTTTCGGACTTTCTTTATAATTTTTTTGAAAATAATTAAATAATGAAAACCTGCGGGTGATATTTAATCTTTTGGATAGAAACAGCCAGATTATTACAATTAGGCTGGTTATAAATGGTATTAATGCGGCAGTTAAAATCCTGATATTTCCAACCCGTGCCAATTGCTCACTGATTAAGGTCAACAAATAATAGATAATTAAACTTAAAAGAGCTAAAAAGATACCAAAGCCTCTGCCTCCACGACTGAATTTTAAAACTAAGGCTGTCCCCATCAAAGCAAATATAAGCGGAGCGATTGAAAGCAAAATTCTTCTTTGCAGCAAAACTTGTGTTTCTCTCTTTTCTTGTCCTGTCAGAGTTTTTATATATATAGCCAATTCGCTTAAACCCATTTCTTCAGGAGTTTCTTTTGTCTTGGCTAATTTTTCAATCAGTTCACCGCGTTTTGTCTGAACCACCAGACGTAAATTCTCAACTTTTTCAGAAATAATTTTTTCCTTATTTTCCGAATCAAATGTTGTAACAGTTGCACTTCCTAAAACTATCTCGGTATTATCTTCTTTGGTATCAATTCTACCATTTTTTGACGTTATCAGACGCACTTGTTTATTTTTCTCATCGTTTTGATATATAAAAATATCTTCCCAAGTGCCGTCTTGAATATTTCCATTTTTTACATAAATCGTGTAACCGTTTATTTCCGTATTGAAAACTCCCGGCTCAATTGGAGATTCTAATTTATATAATGCAGCTTGAAGAGCCACCTGACGGACAATTTGTGCGGCAATCGGAACTCCCCTGAGATTTATAAAAAATGCGAATGATGACAGAAGAATTCCCAGCAAAACTACGGGAATTGCGATTTGTAAATTACCGACACCCGCCGTCCTGAGCGAAACCATTTCGCTATCTCCCTGCATACGTGAAAGACCAATGATGACACCTACTAAAATCGCAATCGGACAAGTAAAGGATAGAACATTCGGAATTAATGCAAAAGTTAATTGCCAAACAAGACTTCCGGGTAGCGAAGTATTAAAAAGTAAATCCGAATAGCGACCGGCTTGCTGCACAAACAAAATCACACTCAGCAACAGCCAAGTAAAAATAAAATACGGCAGAACGGCTTGCAGAATATATCTTGAAATTAAAAAACTAAATCGTCGCATTAAAATTAATATTTTGCGGAAAAGGTTTTTTTACCAATAATCTCTTTACCCAAAATATTCGAGATGATTTTTTTAAGAACAGTTGAAACATCTAATACTTCAGCTAAAGAATCTTCGGTTATATCTATAAATTTCTGTGGTGAAACTCTCTGAGCAATAGTAAATATCTTTCTTTGGATGGAATTAATGGAAAAATTTTGTTGACTATTTTGACAATTATTGCAGAATAAATGAAAGTCGAGTTGAAGGATGGCAGGCTCTTCAGACGTAAAATCTCTTTTGCAGCCGTTGCATATATCCCATGAAGGAAGGTAGCCTCCCAATTTAAGAATCCATAATTCAAAATATAATACAACCGCATCGAGGTTCAAAGGATTTAGTGAAGCCGTTTCCAGACAGACCTTAGACATTTTATATAAGCGATCATTCGGATCATGCGGCGGTGCAAACTCAATTAAAAGATCTGCCAGATATGCAAATTTTTGTAAAAAAATGATATTCGCGGCTTCATTGAAAAAGGATTTTTTCAGTTCTATGTCTCTAATTGCAACAAGTTCTCTCTGCTCCTTCTGATAAAAGGTTATATTTACAATTGAAAACGGCTCTAAAGTACCGCCGAATTTACTTTTTAGACGTTTAGCACCCTTTGCGACACCGCGAACGAGTCCTTCTGTCTTTGTCAAAAATATAACGATTTTATCAGCATCAGCCAGATTATAGCTGCGTAAAACCAAACTTTCCGTTTCTATTAAAGCCATTAGTTTACAAGGGAAGAAAATAAAATATCCAAGCCAAAATCAAACTGATCCCGACAAATTGTGCAAAGGTTTTAAGTCCGTATATAGTTTTATCTTTAGTATTTCCAATAGAAAAAACTGCAAATGCAATCGAAACAAAGAGTGCGAAGCTAATCAGATATAAAAAATGAATCATTATTCCTTCCTCCCGCTTTGTATATCAACTGCATCTATTATTGCTAAAAAGTTTAACAAACCTGCAACTTCCAAAAATCTTCCGCCATATTCAAAAGTTCCCCAGGCGGCGACATTTTCAGGTGGATTCATATTCAGAAAAATGCTTATCAACGCACCTAATCCATTACCGGATTTTGCGAAATTGTTTAACCAATAAAGTAACCCGCTATTTTCAGCAGGATAATACGCTCCACCGCTAAAAATTGCGATTAAAACCATAAGCCAAATTACCGCACCGATTATCAAACCTCTTTTTATTCGACCTAAAGCGATATGACCTGCTCCCGGTAGAAACCAGGATAAAATACTGATTATAAAAGGATTATCCATAGAATTAATTTTTTTAAAGTCTTAAAGTATCACAACAGATGTCTGCTCACAGACTTCAATAATTTACTTTCAACAAAATATGCTAAACTATTGCGACTAGAGAGATTAGTTGAATCAATAAAGCAAATAGTTGCTTCTTATTTCTGCAAATTTACCTTCATCTGCCGTCCAACTTTCCTGAATTTTCTGTATTGAATCCCTATTTTCAATTGATTGCCTTAATTTTGTATTCCCCGCAATAACATCAAAGGGATTTCTTTCATATTCATATTCGTAAGGTGGTTCTTTCCAATTGAATTCGTCGGGATACATATCAAATAAAGTTTTAACCATTGCAATACCTGTTCTGACAGGTTTAAAATTTTTTCTATTAGTAACATGAATGAAAACCCCGCCGCAGCTTATTTCGGCGAATTTTTGGAAAGTCGGCATAAAATTTGTCGGTCTAAAAACTACCCCGTCAAGATTTAAGGCAGATAATTCTTCGGCATAATCATAAGCATTAATGTAATCTGCACCGACAAGTTCAAACGGTCTTGTTGTCCCGCGTCCCTCGGAAACCTGTGTTCCCTCAAAATAGACAGTCCCGGGAAATACCACCGTTGTATCAACCGTCGGCATATTCGGTGAAGGAATAACCCAGGGAGAATCGGTTTCATCCAGATAAACTTCCCTTTCCCATCCATCAACGGTTATGACTTCCAATTGACAATTTATACTAAATTCTTTGTTAAAAAATTTAGCTAATTCCCCGGCGGTCATTCCGTGCCGCATCGGTATCGGGAATTGAGCTACAAATGATTCGTGACCTTTTTCCAATAAACTTCCCTCTATATCAACACCATTAATCGGATTCGGACGATCACAGACGACAAATTTCTTGCCGTATTTTGCACATGCCTTCATCGCAAAAGCCATTGTGTATATAAAAGTATAAACCCTGCAGCCTATATCTTGTAAATCGAATATGAGAATATCTATATTTTTCAGCATTTCTTCCGTCGGTTCACGCGTTTCGCTGTATAATGAAAAAATGGGCAGTCCTGTTTGTTTATCAATCCCGTGTGATGTCTCGATCATATTGTCTTGAACATCTCCGCGTATTCCGTGCTGCGGACCAAATAAAGTTGTCAGGTTTATATCAGAATTTTCAAAATACAAATCCGCCGCGTGCTGAAATTTATGATTGACAGATGCTTGATTACAGATTAATCCAATACGTGAGGATTTTAACTTTTCTATGTTATCGTATAAACTCTTTTCCAAGCCCAGTTTAACACTCTTTAGTTGATGTATCGCCATATGTAGTTAAAGTAATACTTTAAGTTGTGTAACAACTCTTAAACAAAAACATTAAGTCAATTTATTATTCATTCTAATTCTCAAGATGTAAAAAATGTTTAAAAATGTTTAACAATTTCTAACAATCGGTTGTTTTACAAAGAGATCATTCTGCACATTACGGTTAAAATTTACTCTGATTATTCTACGACTGAATTGTGATGTGTGTTCAAGTTTATTTTAAAATCAAATTAAAAGCCACAAATCTGCACTAAAACAAAAAATTATCTATTATACAAAGTTAAAATCTATTAAATTCCAAAAACATTTTTAGATGTTCAAACAAAATCTGCGTGATGTCAATTTGAGCATTTCAGATTAAAGATTTATCATAACAATTCTGAATATATGAAACACGAATTAAAAACAAACAATATACGTTCAACTACAGTCCTGCTCGTCAAACGTGATAATAAAACAGCAATGGCAGCCGACGGACAGGTAACTTTAGGTGAAACGGTTATAAAAGGCAACGCACGCAAGATTCGCCGGATACATAATGAACAGGTTCTGGCTGGATTTGCCGGAGCTACGGCAGATGCTTTTACTTTGTTATCGAGATTTGAATCAAAACTCGAACAATTTCAAGGACAGCTTGAAAGAGCTTCCATTGAATTAACTAAGGATTGGAGAACCGATAAATACTTAAGAAACCTCGAAGCCTTAATGATCGTTTCGGATAAAAATGATTCGTTTTTAATCTCAGGCAATGGCGATGTGATTGCTTCAGACGAAGGTTTGCTTTCAATAGGTTCGGGCAGTATGTTTGCATTAGCGGCGGCACGTGCCTTAATGAATAACACCGAACTTTCAGCCAAGGACATAGCTCAGAAAGCACTTAACATTGCCGGAGATATATGTATATATACAAATTCGGAAATAATTTTAGAGGAAATATAATTTTAAAAAATTTATAAAAAACAGATATAAAATGGCTATATTTTTAAGCGGAAAAACTAAAGAAGGTTTTAATACACCGAGACTGGATGATTTAACTCCACGACAAATCGTTGAGGAGTTGGATAAATACGTGGTTGGTCAAGGCAAAGCAAAACGCTCTGTAGCGATTGCCTTACGCAACCGGATTCGTCGGCAAAAACTACCGCCGGAAATTGCGAGAGATGTTTTGCCCAAAAATATTTTAATGATCGGCTCAACCGGAGTTGGTAAAACTGAAATTGCAAGGAGACTTGCAAGACTTGCCAATTCACCTTTCATAAAAATTGAAGCATCAAAATTCACCGAAGTCGGTTATGTCGGACGCGATGTTGAAAGTATGGTCAGGGAACTGACTGATATTGCAGTTGATATGATTAAGCAAAAATCTTTTGAAGATGTGCTGGAGAGAGCCGAAAAGAATATTGAAGAAGATATTCT
This sequence comes from Acidobacteriota bacterium, assembly GCA_030859345.1. Lineage (GTDB taxonomy): Bacteria > Acidobacteriota > Blastocatellia > Pyrinomonadales > Pyrinomonadaceae > Aridibacter. Next base: position 73,662 of record JALZKH010000055.1, read on the forward strand.
TAACGCATTACTTCCCTCTTCAAGTAATTATTCAAACAATTTCACACAGGATAACAGCATTGACGTAGTAGATGAAAATGCCAAGCCAAATCTTTCACGCACTAGAGAGAAACTAAAGAACCAACTGCGAAACGGCGAACTGGAAGAACGAATAATCGAGATCGAAACCCAAGACAAATCGGGCAGAATGATTGATTTTGTCGGTGGACAGGGAATGGATGATATGGGAGTTAATCTCGGTGATATGTTCGGAAATCTTTTTCCAAATAAAACCGTTAAACGCCGTATGAAGATTTCTGCAGCCAGAAACTATCTGATCAGAGAAGAGCAGGAAAAACTGGTAGATATGGAACAGATTACGCGGGAAGCGATTGATCGAACCGAATCTTCCGGTATAATTTTTCTGGATGAGATTGATAAAATAGCAGGAAGCGACACACGCGGCGGCGGTGGGGCGGACGTTTCACGTGAAGGCGTGCAGAGAGATTTACTACCGATTGTTGAAGGCACGACCGTCAATACTCGTTATGGAATGGTTAATACCGAGCATATATTGTTTATTGCCGCCGGAGCTTTCCATGTTTCTAAACCGTCGGATTTAATACCCGAACTTCAGGGACGATTTCCGATTCGTGTCGAGCTGGAATCTTTAACTTTAGACGACTTTAAGCAGATACTTACACAGCCCAAGAATTCGCTTATTAAGCAGTATCAAGCACTGCTTAAAACAGAAGGCATAGATCTGGAATTTAAAGAAGATGCGATTTCAACTTTAGCTGAAATGACTGAAGAAATCAATCGAAACACAGAAGACATAGGAGCCAGACGTTTGCATACACTTCTCGAAACACTGCTTGAAGAAATTAGTTTTCTCGGTGCGGAATTAGAAAATAAAAATCAGGTAATTGATGAAATCTACGTTAAAGATAAGCTTGAGGGCTTGGTCGAAGATAAGAATTTAAGACAATATATATTATAATTTTATGCAACTGCATATTCGATTTTTTAAGCAAAAAATCTTAAACACGCTCATTAAACAGTCGGCGTGTTTATTGCTTATTTTTACAGCCCTGATAATTTCTTCCGGTTGCGGAAAAAGAAAACCGCCGCTTCCTCCGATAGAAAGAATTCCGCAGAGAGTTGCGATTGAAGGAACCCAGATGGGCGATCAAATCAGAATCGTCTGGCAGATGCCTGCCAGGAATGCTTCTGATGGAAATCTCTTAAATATTAACCGTGCAGATATTTACCGTTTAGCTGAACCCTTGGACGCACCTTTAAGTTTAACGGAAGAAGAATTTGCCTCACGCAGCACTTTAATTGCCTCAGTTCCGATTGAAGATTCCGATTTTGCTCTTAAAGATAAAACCTATATTGATACCTTAAAATTTGCCGGGCAATCCGCCAGACTACGCTATGCTATACGTTTTGTTAATGCGTCCGGGCAAAAAGCTGCATTTTCAAATTTTCTATTAATCGAGCCTAGTTCCAAAATCGCTCTAAATCCAACAGCTTTAAGTGCTAAAATCTCTCAAGCAAAAATCACTCTAACATGGAATGCCCCGGAAGCTAATGTTGACGGATCGGAAACTGTAAATATATTAGGATACAATCTTTACAGATCAAGCGAAAACCAGCCAATTAAACGCCTAAATGATTCTCCTATAAAGGAAACAGTATTTGAAGATGAATTTTTTAATTTTGAAACCGCCTATAAATACTTTATCAGAACAGTTTCACTCGGAAGCAACGGTGAAGAGGTTGAAAGTATCAGTTCAAAAATACTTGAGATAAATCCTGTTGATTCATTCGCACCAAATCCTCCGACTGCTATAACTATTGCGGCGGCTCCAAATAATATATCTATATTTTTTGCTATAAATTTAGAAAAAGATGTTGCAGGCTATAAAATTTATCGCACCACCAATCCCGATCAACCAAAATCTGAATGGATACTTTTAACCAGAGACTTATTGCGAGCTAATACTTTTCAGGATAAAAAAGTTGAATCCGGCAAAACATATTATTATTATCTAACAGCTATAGATAATTTTGGAAATATAAGTGAACCATCCGAAGTGGTTTCCGAGACTGCCTTTTAAATATGATTATTAACAAATCAAATTTAATCTTTGGAATACCTTCAAAAATAGTTTGTGTTGGCAGAAATTATGCTGAACACGCAAAGGAATTGGGTAATGAAGTTCCAAAAGAACCTCTTCTATTTCTAAAAGCACCTTCTGCATTAATTTTTGACGGCGACGAAATATTGATACCGAAAAAATCCGAACAAGTTGAACATGAAGGCGAACTTGCCGTTATCATTGGAGACAAATGTAAAAATCTTAAAGATTCACAAAATCCATATGAATTTATTTACGGCTACGCTTGTTTAAACGATGTAACAGCACGAGACTTGCAGAAAAAAGATATACAATTTACACGGTCAAAATCCTTTGATACATTCTGTCCGATTGGTTTAGTTTCTAAAGCTGAGAATTTAGATATTTCAAACTTAAGGATTACCACCAAAGTAAATGGCGAAATACAACAGGATGGAAGGACTTCACAAATGATATTTGATATTCCCTTTTTGATAAGATACATTTCAAATCAAATGACTTTAAACAGAGGTGATATTATCGCAACCGGAACTCCCTCAGGTGTCTCTAAATTATCAAACGGAGATTTATGTGAAGTGGAAATTGAAAGTATAGGTAAATTATCAAATAAGGTTATTTCTGGTAGTTAATTCAAATTTTAAGGAGAATCTATGAAGTTTTTTATTGATACGGCTAATCTGGACGAAATTAAGGAAGCAAGTGAACTGGGTTTACTTGACGGCGTAACAACCAATCCCTCTCTGGTAGCAAAGGAAGGTAATATTGATTTTAAGGAACGGATTGCTGAAATATGCGAGATCGTTGAGGGCGATGTTTCTGCTGAAGTCACGGCTATTGATACCGATGGAATGCTGAAACAAGGTCGTGATCTGGCTAAAATTGCCGATAATGTGGTAGTTAAATGTCCTCTGACCTGGGACGGTTTGAAAGCTACAAAAATTTTGAGTGAAGAAGGAACAAAAGTCAACGTAACATTATGTTTTTCAGCTTCACAGGCACTTCTCGCCGCAAAAGCCGGAGCAGGTTACATTTCACCGTTCATTGGACGTTTAGATGATATTTCGTTAAATGGTATGGATTTGATAAGAGATATTGTACAAATTTATGACAATTATAATTTTGAAACGGAAATACTCGCCGCAAGCATACGTCATCCTATGCATATAGTTGAATCCGCTTTAGCGGGTGCAGATGTTGCAACTGTTCCATTTAAAGTGTTTAAGCAATTAGTAAAACATCCTTTAACTGATAAAGGTTTGGATGCTTTTTTAGATGATTGGAAGAAAAGCGGAAGAGAATAGCAGAAAGTGAGTTGTTTATATTTGTTAGAGCAGGCGTTATGTTTTACGCCTGCTTTTGTTTATTGAGTATTTTCATAATTTCAGTTTTTAGATTTCTTGCTTCACGTAATTCTGGAAGGGCTGAGTTTAATTTATACTTAAAATCTTTATATTCTTCAGATGACTCATCAAACAAATCATTTATCTCTTTATAAAAACCATCCAACATTTCATCAGAAACTCCATCATCCAGATCATAAGCTTCATCAATACGCACAATTAAAGTTGAAATCGTCCTAAGCCATTCAAAACTTTGATCACTCAAAAGCATTTCCAAAAATTTTCCAGCGGTTACAATACCATTTTCCAATTCATAATTTTCTCTGTCCCAATCCATTAAAATTTTGTGAAAACTTAAAAATTTATCTCTGATTATCTTTAAATTTGTCTTTTTTTCTACGAAATTATCATTCATCTTTTGAATTTGTCTCCTTGTTACATTTTGTACAATTTTAATTAATATAACATTTTATTTTGTTTTATTAGTTGAATGTTTTTTATTATTTTATTATTCTTAGTTAGCTAAGAATATATTAATAATCTAGCTAAGGATATTTTTTATTACGCATTATCATCTACAAAAAAACTTAACAAAACTGGCAATTGAATACAGGACTGTCAGTGAAAAATTTATTGAAAAAGTTGGATTACATTCAGGGCAAGCTCAAGTATTATCAACTCTCTGGATGAATAATGGGCAATCACAGGCTGAAATCAGCCGTCAATTGGAAATATCACCCGCAACTGTCAATTCATTAGTTTCAAAATTGGAAAGCAGTAAATTTATAAAATGCAAGGAATGTAATAAGGATAAACGTTTGATGCGTGTGTTTCTGACAAAGAAAGGTTTGGATATCCGTTCAGAAATTGAAACTCAATGGGAAACATTAGAAAGTATAATTCTCAAAGATTTCAGTAGTACCGAAAAAGTGCTTCTTTTAATGCTGCTTGAAAAAGTAAAAAACAATCTGCAAACTGGAGTTGCAACGGAAACATAAGTATTTAGACTAAAATAAATTTACTATTTTGTTAAAGAAAAATATAACAATAAACTCAAGAAAATATGACGGTAGAATCCATCGAACCTGGAAGGCTGATCTTATTGAACAGCAAGATTCTCTGCTGGTTTTTGTTGGTGAATTTGAAAATGAAATTATACACAATGAGTTAGGCGTTATCAGACGCGGAACTGTTTCTTATGAATACTATTGGCTTGACTGCTGGTATAATGTTTTTCGTTTTCACGAACCCGATGGTGATTTGAGAAATTTTTACTGTAATATAAATATGCCTCCGACATTTGAAAATAACATTCTGGATTATGTGGATTTGGACTTGGACATTTTGGTTTGGAAAGATTTCAGTTATGAGATTTTAGATGAAGATGAATTTAAAGAAAATGCCGGGATGTACGGGTACGAGAATAAAATCTTAAAAAATGTTGAGAAGAATGTTACTGAACTGCTAAAGATGATCAAATTGAAAGATTTTCCCTTTTCCATAAACAGCCTTGGTAATTGAAAAAATAATAGGAAACTGAAACCTTTGCTAAAATTTATAATTTCGTTTAACTTTACCTTATGCAACCACAAACAACCGAAGAATCAATGAATAAACTTGAATGGCTAAAAGAAAAATCGCGTTTTGCCGAAGAAGGCGGAGGTCAAACCAGAGTTGAAAAACAAAAAAAACAAGGAAAAATGACTGCACGTGAGAGAGTTGAATTTTTTCTTGATGAAGGCTCATTTGAAGAATTCGATAAATTCGTCATTCACCGCTCAAAAGATTTCGGTATGGAAAAAAGGAAATATCCCGGCGACGGAGTAATTACCGGACACGGACTTGTAGTTGGACGTGAAGTTTTTGTATTTGCTCAGGATTTTACTGTTTTTGGCGGATCTTTGAGCGAAACTCACGCACAAAAAATCTGCAAAATTATGGATTTAGCAATGAAAACCGGTTGCCCTGTTATCGGGTTAAATGATTCGGGAGGAGCGAGAATTCAGGAAGGAGTTGTATCTTTAGGCGGTTATGCGGATATATTTTTACGAAACACTCTGGCAAGCGGTGTTGTTCCGCAAATTAGCTGTATTATGGGACCGTGTGCCGGCGGTGCGGTTTATTCTCCGGCAATTACGGACTTTAATATAATGGTTAAAGATACTTCATATATGTTTATCACGGGTCCCGATGTTATTAAAACCGTCACGCATGAGGATGTTACCAAAGACGAATTAGGCGGTGCGATGACTCATAATGAAAAGTCCGGTGTTGCACATTTTGCAGCGGATGATGATGAACATTGTTTGCGTTTATCCAGAGAATTAATTTCTTTTATTCCCTCAAATAATATGGAAAATCCTCCGTTCGTTCCAACAAATGATCCACCAGACAGAGCAGAAAAAAAACTGAATTCGATTGTACCTGAATCCTCAAATCAACCTTATGACATACGTGAAATTATTAATAACGTAGTAGATGAAAATTATTTTTTTGAAGTTCAGGAACATTTTGCTAAAAATATCGTCATAGGTTTTGCAAGACTCGGTGGACATTCAATCGGAATCGTTGCGAATCAACCTGCTTTTCTGGCAGGCGTTTTAGATATTGACGCTTCAATAAAAGCTGCCAGGTTTGTCAGATTTTGCGATGCCTTTAATATTCCATTGATTACTTTTGAAGACGTGCCGGGATTTTTGCCCGGAGTCAACCAGGAACATTTAGGAATAATCAGACACGGAGCAAAACTTTTATATGCTTTTGCGGAAGCTACAGTTCCAAAAATCACGGTTATTACACGCAAAGCATATGGCGGTGCATACTGCGTTATGGCTTCAAAACATATTCGTACAGATATTAATTTTGCATATCCGACGGCGGAAATTGCCGTTATGGGAGCAGAAGGTGCGGTTGGGATTCTTTATCGAAATGAATTCAAGGAAATGTCTGATGCGAGAACTTTACTGGAAGAAAAGAAAGATGAGTTCACGAAAAAATTTGCAAATCCCTATGTCGCGGCTGAACACGGATTTATTGATGAAGTAATTGAACCCAAATTCACCAGACCGAAGTTGATCAGAGCTTTATCTCTGCTTCAAAACAAACGCGATACCAATCCTCCTAAGAAACACGGAAACATTCCGCTTTAATGTTTTACTTTAACTGTCGGTAATAAGACATCTAATGTAATTCATCAAAAAAAGACAGGTTATAAAATCCTGTCTTTTTTGATATTTGTAATGCCGAGGGCGGGACTCGAACCCGCATGGATCGCTCCACACGCCCCTCAAGCGTGCGTGTATACCAATTTCACCACCTCGGCTTTTTAATCAAATTCACCATTTCAGATTATATTATTTTTTTGCATTGTTATTGATTTCGGTATTAACGGATGAATTAACATCTGTTAAATTTGTAGATGTATTCGTTGTATTTATGGAATTTGTATCTACATTATTGGTATTTGTATTTGAAACGGGTGCTGTCGGGGCATTGCTTGGTCCTTGTGTTTCTAAAACCGAACGGTTTCCGGTCAAAGCAGGTAATGAGAGCAGCAAAGCCGACAACATAAAAACAGTTGCCGTAAAAATTGTTAGCTTTGATAAGACAGAAGCTGTTCCGCGGGGATTCATCGAAGCACTTGAAACACCACTGGTAAATAATGCTCCCGCATCTGTTTTACCGGGCTGCAGCAATACTGTAATGATTAAAACGATACAGGATAGAAAAAATACTATGTATAAAAATGTTTCCAACTTATTACTCCAGACTACTTATAATTAATTATTTGAGCGAAACTATTTGCATCCAAACTCGCTCCTCCGACCAATGCACCATCAATATTTGCTTCATTCATCAACTCTTTGATATTTGACGGTTTAACCGAACCGCCATAAAGAATTCTTGTATTTTCAGCAACTTTTTCAGAGTGTGTTTCATTTAAAACTCTGTTAATAAATGCGTGTATTTCTTGAGCCTGTTCAGGCGTAGCTGTTTCTCCCGTGCCAATTGCCCAAACAGGCTCATAAGCGATTATGATACGTTCCATATCTGAAACTGTCAAACCTTCCAAAGCACCCAGCAATTGTTTTTTTACAACATTTTCGGCATTCCCAGATTCTCTTTCATCCAAACTTTCACCAACGCAAACAATTGCAGTTAATCCAAAAGTTAGACAGGCTTTTGTTTTCTGATTTACTGATTCATCAGTTTCTCCATAAAATTGCCGCCGCTCAGAATGTCCGATGATAATATGCGAGCAACCTACGTCTTTGATCATATCAGCACAAACTTCGCCTGTTCTTGCCGAATGCCCTGTTTCAGCAGAGCAATTCTGTGCTGCAACTTGAATATTTGAGCCTTCGAGTCGGTCAGCAATAATTTTCAAATGAACAAAAACAGGTGCAATAATCACCTCACAATGATTTACATTCGCAACTAAAGGTTTTAGTTCCAATACCGTATCAACCGCTTCGTCAAGCAATTTATACATCTTCCAATTTCCTGCAATTATAGGTTTTCTCATATTTTATTTATTATCCAAAGCTGAAACTCCGGGCAAATCTTTACCCGATAAAAATTCCAATGTCGCACCGCCGCCGGTTGATATATGCGAAATTTTGTCAGCAAGTCCGGCTTGATTTATTGCCGAAACCGAATCGCCGCCCCCGACAATTGAAAACGCTCCGTTTTCTGTGGCTTTTGCAACTGCTTGAGCAATTGCAATTGTTCCTTCGTCAAAAGGTTTTTCTTCAAACATTCCCATTGGACCGTTCCATATAATTGTTTTTGCACCTTCGAGTGCATTTTCAAAAATTGCACACGATTCCTTCCCGATATCTAAACCCACTAAGCCGGTATTTGTAAAATCAACGGGCATTTCACGTAAAGAATTTAATGGGTCGTAAGAATCAACTGTTTTATGATCGGTTGGCAAGATTAATTCGATTCCCGCCTCCTTTGCTTGTTTCTGAATTTCCAAGGCTGTCGGCATCATATCTTCTTCGACTAAAGATTTTCCGACTGTGTAACCCATCGCTTTAAAGAAAGTATAAGCCATAGCACCACCGATCAGAAGCTTTTCAACTTTCTTTGTTATCAATGATTTAATGACAGGAATCTTATCCGATACTTTAGCACCACCCAGAATCGCCACAAAAGGTCTTTCGGGATTTTCTAAAACTTTACCTAATACTTCAAGTTCTTTCTCAAGTAATAAACCAGCCGCAGATTTTTCGACAAATTTTGTAATTCCCGCTGTCGAAGCGTGTTCTCTGTGAGCAGTTCCGAAAGCATCATTTACATAAACATCTGCGTTTTCAGCAAGTTGTTTTGCAAAATCTTCATCATTTTCTTTTTCACCCTTATGAAAACGGACATTTTCAAGTAGTAATACATCTCCAAATTCCATTGCCGAAACTTTATTATTTACTTCTTCACCAATACAATCGTCTTCAAACTGAACTTCTTTTCCGAGCATTTCAGAAAGTTTGTCGGCGACAGGTTTTAAACTAAACTTGTCTTCCCTTACACCTATGGGTCGTCCTAAATGGGATGCCAGGATAACTTTTGCACCATTCTCAACAGCATATTTAATAGTTGGCAAAGCACCTTCAATACGTGTGTCATCCGCAACTTCACCATTTTTGATGGGTACATTAAAGTCAACTCTGATAAAAACCTTTTTGCCTTTCAGCTCCAAATCTTTTATTGATAATTTTTTCATACTTTTATCGAATCATAAACAAAAAGAAGTCCGAGAAAATTCTCAGACCTCATATATAACATTAACTATTGTCTTATAAACCTTTGCCAGCAATATATTTAACTAAATCGCGGACACGGCAAGAGTAACCCCATTCATTGTCATACCATGCTAAGAGTTTGATAGTTTTTCCATCTAATACAGATGTGTTATCTGCATCAACAATTGAGGAATGTGAATTACCCTTATAATCCATTGAAACAAGCGGTTCTTCAGAAAAACCCAAGATACCTTTCATCTCCTCATTTGCGGCATTTTTCAAAACACGATTGACTTCTTCTTTGTTTGTATCTTTTTCGACATTTATGACAACATCAACCAATGAAACATTCGGTGTCGGAACACGAACCGAAATTCCGTCAAACTTCCCTTCCAGTTCAGGAATTACAAGTGCGACGGCTTTTGCCGCACCAGTTGAAGTTGGAATCATCGAAAGTCCGGCGGCTCTTGCACGTCGTAAATCTTTGTGCGGCAAGTCAAGTAATTGCTGGTCATTTGTGTAAGAATGAATCGTCGTCATCATCGCGTTTTTGATACCGAAATTTTCGTGAATCACTTTTGCAACGGGTGCCAGACAATTTGTTGTACAGGAAGCGTTTGAAATTATATGATCGTTTGCCGCATCATAATCCTCTTCATTTACACCAAGTACAATAGTTGCATCGGGATCTTTTCCGGGAGCTGAAATTATAACTTTTTTAACCGAACCTCCTAGATGTTTTCCGGCTGTTGCTTTATCTCTAAAAAGTCCGGTTGCTTCGATAACTATTTCCGCTCCCACTTCTTCCCAGGGAATTTTTTCCGGGTCTCTTTCGCTGAAAACACGAAACTCATCACCATCAACCGTGATTGAATTCTCCGTATGTGAAATTTCCTGTTCAAGATTTCCCATCACCGAATCATATTTCAAAAGATGTGCCAGAGTTTTTGTATCCGTCAAATCATTTACCGCCACAAAATCTATATCATTATCGCCCAGTGTCGTTCGTAAAACATTTCTGCCGATGCGTCCGAATCCGTTAATTCCTACTTTAACTCCCATTTTTGTTAAAAAATTCCTCCAAATAATTATCTATTAAAGAAATCAAGATAACTTATATTTTTATAAAGTTCAAAGACGGGTTATGATTAAGCGGAAAAAATTTGAATTTAATAATAATTAATACATTTGAACATTTTTTTTGAAACATACACAAAAAAATCAGCGTAGTTAGTCTTGAGTTTTATATAAAAAGAAATATAAATTTTATGCCAAATTTCGGAGTTATCTATTTATAATGAAAATAATTCACCGCATTTTTTTGTTCCCGATTATTGCATTAATTATTTTAGTATTTTGCAATTCGACAATTATTGCTCAGGAAACAGTTACACAAGTTGTTAAGAACAAAGAGCTTGTTGAGAAAGAAACTCCAATCAAAAATTCGAGTCCGGCAAAAACAACTGAATCTGAATCTTTAGAAACTAATACAAAAAAAAGTCTTTCTAATAATGAACTTATAAGTAGAGTCGGCATTCAAACAAATCAAACCAAACCTCTGACATTAAATGAAGCTATCAGACAGGCACTTCTAAATAATAATGATATAGAGATTGCCCGCGACGATGTAAAAATTGCCGAACTTAATCTGCGTTCATTAGAAGGTGTTTTTGATGGGGTTTTTACTATTAATCCAAATTATGACCGCAATTCAATTACCGGAAGAGAACCAACGACCGATATTCGTATAAATTCAGATTTTTCTAAACAAATGGAACAAGGCGGCGGAAATTATCGTGCATTTTTTAATAATAGTCGTACGGAAAATTCTTTTGCTCAGGCTCAAGTCAGTTCGGGAAGCCTTTCTAATGCTGGAGCAAGTGCCTTATATTCGACAGGTCTCGGTGTTACTTTTACACAGCCTTTATGGAGAAACCTTAAAATTGACAACAATCGTCGGCAGATAAAAATTCAGCGAAAACGCATCGCTCAATCTGATGTGGATTTTCGCCGGCGAACGATTGAAATCATCGCTCAGGTTCAGAGAGTATATTGGGATTTGGTGTTTGCCCTGCGGGATCAGCAAAATCGGGTTGCCAATCTTGATCTTTCAAAAGAAAATCTGCGGCAGGTTGAAGCCAGAATCGACGCGGGTGCAGCTGCTCCATTGCAAAAAGCAGAAGTAAATACTGAACTTGCGAACCGCGAATCCGAAGTTTTAATCGCCGCTCAACAAGTAGCCTTGGCGGAAAATACTTTGAAACAACTTCTGTTGAAAGATGCCGATTCAAATGAATGGACGGTATCATATGTTCCGACAGATACTCCTCTGTTTAGTCTTGATACGGTTAATTTAGATTTATCCCTAAAAGATGCAATCGCAAATCGTCCCGAATTAAATCGTCTGCGGCTTGAAAATGAAATAACGAATGTAGATATTGATTATTTCAAAAACCAGACTAAGCCTAGAATTGATTTGAACACAACGGCTTCGTTGGATGGATTTGCATCTCAAACAACACTTGGCAGTGAGGATATTTTTACAAATGTTTTCACATCAGGAACTGATTTAGTTTTGTTTAACGGTTTGAACGATACGAGAGCCGCAATCGGATTGCCTCCAATTCTGAATCAGCAAGTTCTTATTCCGGCTTCGCCTTCTTTTCTAATCGGCGGATATCCACAGGCTTTGGGCAATATCTTCAGAACTGATGCACCGAATTTTAGTGTCGTTTTAACAATAAGTTTCCCTTTCAAAAATCAAACCGCAAAAGCAAATTTAGCTATCGCTCAAACTCAAAAAAACAGAATTAACGCACAAACCCGTTTGCAGGAACAAACCGTCGTTGCCGAAGTCAGAAATGCAGTGCAGTCGGTCGAAACTGCCAGACTCAGAGTTTTAACGGCAAGAAAAGCCAGAGAAAATGCCGAGATTCAGTTAGAAGGTGAAAGAAAACTCTATGAAGTCGGACGCTCCACCACATTTCTTTTATTTCAGAGGGAAAATGCTTTAGCAAATGCACGTAATGCTGAGATTCGTGCTGAAACGGATTATAATAAGGCTTTAGTTGATCTCCAACGAGCGACTTCTACAACATTTCGGGCAAACAATATTGTTGTTGATTCTCCAAGCGACGACAACAATTAATGAAACGGGCGGTCATATTATTTGACCGCCTTTCATTAAATTAAACCAATACTTTAACAGTCTGCATTCCGACACTTTAAGTTTTACTTTAAGTCTGTCAAAATATCCCGGTGAAAATTTCAGCCACTATTATAGTTTTTAATGAAGAGAAAAATATCGCCGATGTTTGCGAGAGCTTGGATTGGGCAGATGAAATTGTGATTGTTGATTCCAATTCAACCGACAAAACTGTAGAAATCGCCGAAAAATATACAAACAAAATTTTTCAACGTGAATTTCGCGGCTTTAAGGATAAACACGAATTTGCCGATTCCAAAACAACGTGCGAATGGATTTTCTGGATTGATGCCGACGAAAGAGTAACTGAAGAATTAAAAAATTCAATTGCTCAACTACGGCAAAAAAATGATAGTGAACTTCCCGACGGTTTTAAGATCGCTCGAAAGACTTGGTATTTGGGTCGTTGGATAAAACATTCGGGATGGTATCCCGATTATCAAATGCGTCTTTACCGAAAAACTGCAAGTTTTTGGGATGGCGTTTCACCGCACGAAACCGCCCGCGTAAAAGGAAATACTGAAGTTTTAGATGGAGAATTTCTGCACTATACAAAAGAGGATTTGAGAGAACATCATACGGTTTTGGATTCCTATACAACTTTAGCCGCAGAATATCTTCATAAAAATGGAAAAATTGTCGGTAAAACTAATTTGTTTTTTAATCCGATTGCGGCATTTCTAAGGACTTACATTTTAAAAAAAGGTTTCAGGGATGGCGTGCAGGGATTGATTATAGCGATGTTCACTGCTTACGGTGTATTTCTTAAATATGCAAAAGTTTGGGAAAAGAAAAATATTACAGATAAAAATAACGATTCTGAGGAGTGATCAAAAGAAAAAAATCTTCCTCTCAACAACAAAATAATTTACCTTTATTGGACGGCTCAGATTTTTATCTTGCATTGTTTAAGATTTAAGTAAAAATGCAACTATTAATTTTTGTATAACATCATATAAAATTACAAAAGTGGTCTTAATTTTCAATTTTATTATCAAAATTTTCCGCAAAAAATTATGAAAAAACTATTTATCAGTTCGGCTGTTATAATAATGCTTTCCGCGTTTGCTATCGCACAAGAGAAAAAAGGTGTGGACACGCAAAATAAGGAGATTCGTGAGCAAAATGATGTAACAACTAAAACCACTTCGAGGGATAATGATGTAACCCGCACATTTAGCTTCGGAAAAGGTAAAACTGTTACACGCGAAAGGCTCGATAACCCGTTTCAATTGAATTCCAGAAGAGATATTCTGATAAATTCAATTATCAGCGTTTTAAAGGAACAACGTCTGATTGTGGATGAAGCGGCTTCAAAATTCGATGACGGATTCATAGTTTCTCAACCATATACTTTCGCCAAAGGTGCAATTATTACAAAAAATGAATTAAATCGTTATGCCGTAATTCCTGATACAGATCAAATCTGGACTCGCGGGAGATACACTCTGACGATAGATGTCCAATCAATAGATGGTATCCGCAATAAAGTTTATGTAACTGCCAATGTTGAAGGTCGGGCGGAAAATGGAATTTTCTCAGAATGGTCAACTTTGCAAAGTTCGGGTATTGCTGAGGATGAATTCCTTGTTAAACTAATTGATTATGTAGGCGGCACGAAACCTGAAGGAATTTTAAAACCTAAGAAAAATAATTAATGATAAATAATAATGTTAAAGAAATTATTTAATCCAGTTTTTTTGTTTAGCTTAATCTTGATGTTTTCTATATGTATTGATGCACAAATAAATAATTGCTCAAACATAGGAATTATCAGAGGAGAGGATTATCCTGAACAAATCAGAGAAAAATTAACCGAACTTTGCATAAAAGAAGCAAAGGAAGATTTTCAGCAATTGCTTGACAGAGGGGAAGAAATAGCAAAATTAACCGATGAATTAGAAATTTCATTTGCTAAAAATAATGGGTTCACTTCAGTTGACCGTGAGAAAATAGAGCGGGTTGAAAATCTATTAAAGAAAATAAGGAAAGATTTACAGGCGGATGATAACGATGATGATGAAAAAGAATCTAAACCGCAATCTTTACTTGAAGCAGTTCGTACTCTGAAGGAAAAAACTTCGGATTTATTTGAAGAACTAAAAAAAACCTCACGTTACAGTATCTCAGCAGTCGCAATTCAAAGTTCAAACACGATTCTAAAACTTGTACGTTTTATTAAAAAAGGAAATTGAGTTATAGTAGTGCAAATCGGATAACAAGTAATATGTTTTCAAAATTTTCCAAAAAGTTTTTATTTATTTTTGTATTATTTTTTGTTTTCCCTTTCTCCTCGAATTCTCTTTTTGCTCAGGATGATGATGAAATTATAAATATTGATTCTTCTTTGGTAATCCTAAATGCAACTATTACAAATTCTAAAGACAAACCCGAATTTAATCTGACAAAATCTCAATTTGAACTATTCGAAGACGGAAAAAAACAGGAAATTGCCGTCTTTGAAACTCAAAAAACTCCTTATGCCGTCATTATTTTAATTGACACATCAGGCAGTATGGAGCAGCGTGTTAGTCTTGCAAGATCGGCAGCTATAAATTTTTTGGATGGAATTCGCCCAGATGATAATGTGGCGATTTATAATTTCGATTCCGAAATCAAGTTAGTGCAGAAATTTTCCAATTTAAGAGATTTATTTCCGCAGGCTTTTGATTTAAAAGCATCTGGCTGGACGGTTTTAAATGATGCGGTTTATGAAGCCGCAAAAGAATTAGATAAACGAAAAGAAAAACGCCGGGCAATTATCGTATTATCAGACGGAGCAGACACGAAAAGCGGACGATCTTCAAGTAAAGCATTAAAAGCTGCTTTAGATGCAAATGCTACGATTTATACAGTTGATATGTCGGGCATAGATACAGGCGGAAAATCAAGAATGCAAAACCAGGGAATTTTAAAAAAATTCGCAAACCGGACAGGCGGAAGATTTATTTCAACACCGGGCGGTTTAGAAATGCGTGAAACCTTTAAAAATATAGTTGAAGAATTAGGCTCACAATATACTCTCGGTTATTATCCGACAAATACAAAAAAGGATGGTAAATGGCGGAAAATCGAGTTAAACATACCCGAAAAAAAATTAAATATTCGAACCCGCGAAGGTTATGAAGCACCTAAAAATTAAAAATTAAATACCTTTCTATTTCATTTATTATTTAAATCTTGTTGAGATTCTTCCAGGTTCAGAATAATTAAATCATCTACATCTTTTAATTTTTTGTCATCTACAAATACTTGTCTACGCAGTTTGCCGACAAGGTATTTACTTAAATTATCTTCTTTGAATGAATATGCTTCTATCCATAAATATTCCGCCGTCAGATAATCCCGTGCAGGTGAATCTTGTAATTCATCTGCCGCTTGAGTCATAGCGGTGCATAATTCATCTTTATTTAAATCAGAATTAACGATAATTTCAACAATTGTATCAAACTGATCTCTAATTACTTTATAAGGAATATTTTTATTTAATATTTTACAATTACTGGTTTCTTCATAAATCTGATTAGAACAATTTATAGAAAAAACAAAAATAATTGAAATCAATATTCCAAAAAATAATTGCTGATATAATTTATTTATCAACATTTTCAGAAGCACCCAAGACAAAAGTTAAAATCATCATTACGGTAAATTCCGTTACCTTCCCGTTGTCAATTTTAACTTTTTGCTCCTTGATCCAAGCACCTTTAACATTTTTGATCGTTTCCGAAGCCTTGGCAATTCCTTTATTAACTGCATCCTCAAAACTTTCTGTTGAGGTTGATGTAATTTCTATATTTTTTGCTACTGACATTTTATATTTCTCCTTCTAAATTTATAAATTTGTTCTGTTTCTTATCTTATCTTCAAATCTTTCAAAAGCATAATCAACTAAAGAATCAATAACTCTCGTAAAATTCATACCCGTCCCAGCCCACATTTTCGGAAAACCGGATGCACTCGTCAAACCGGGAATCGTATTGATTTCATTGACCAGCAAAGCACCCGTATCTTTTCTCAAAAAGAAATCAACCCGTGCAAATCCCGCTCCATCAATTGCTTTGAATGCTTGAATTGCTAAATTTTGAATTTTTTCGGTTAATTCCTCTGAGATCAATGCCGGAACAATAAATTCATTATTGCCTGTTCCCGAATATTTTTCCGTATAATCTAAAAATGCCTTTGAATCGTCGTGAATTAAATATTCTCCCGGCAGACTAGCTCTGGGTTCATCATTGCCGATCACGGCACATTCGATTTCCCGCATATCGAGGTGTTCTTCAACAATAATTTTTCGGTCATACTGTGCCGCAAGTTCGATTCCCTCTTTTAATGTTTCTATGTCGGTCGCTTTTGTAACCCCAACTGAAGAACCAAGGTTTGCAGGTTTTACAAAACAGGGATAACCTAATGTATCTTCTATTTTCTCAATCATTAATTCATTGTTATTTTCCCATTCCCTTCTCAAAAACCAGACATAATTACAAATCGGCAAATCGGCATCTCGAAAAAGAGTTTTCATCACAACTTTGTCCATACCGCAAGCGGAAGCCAAAACTCCGCAACCAACATAAGGAATTCCCGCCATTTCAAAAAGTCCCTGAATTGTTCCGTCTTCACCAAAAGTTCCGTGCAGAACAGGAAAAACAATATCCAAAGGTAAAATTCTGTCAGCACTTTCTGAATTTCCGAGCTTCGTCAAGCCCTTATAATTAGTATCACCGATAAACGCAATCAAATCTTCTGAAAAATTATGACCCTGTAAAAGTTTTTGGGTGTTTGTCGGTAGTAAATTAATTGCCTCTAAAGGATTTAGCCAATTTCCCTCACAATTAATGGCTATCGGAATAATTTCATATTTATCTTTATTTATTTGCTCAATAACAGTTGTTGCCGAGCGAATGGAAATTTCGTGTTCACCGGAGCGTCCGCCAAAAATTATTCCGATTCTTTTTTTTGTCATATTTATTAAAAATTCTTCAAAAGCATTTATAAAATAGTATTTCCCAAAACCGATAGGATAAGCTCTCCGGCTAATTTTACGGTTATATTATTGCTGTCGAGCATCGGATTTACTTCAACAATTTCAAATGATCTCAAACCTTCGTGTCCGGCAATAGTTTCTAAAGCCAGATGTGCTTCTCTGTAAGTAGTTCCGCCGCGAACTAAAGTTCCCGAACCGGGAGCAAATCTCGGATCAATCATATCTACGTCAAATGTTACGGCAAAACCGCCCGGTGCTTGCGAAGCAATGTCAATCGCATCTTTGACGCAATCTACCATTCCTCTTTGGTCAATATCACCCATCGTAAAAAAATTATCCCGCAAATCCAGATCGTGAATTCTTTGTTTTTCGCCGATGTCTAAATCTCTTGCCCCGACGTGTGCCAAATATTTTTTGTTTAATTTTGGAGAAAATCCTTCAAGATTTAGCAGTTCATCATTTCCAAAACCCAAAAGTGCAGCAAGCGGCATTCCGTGAATATTACCTGACGGTGAGGTTTTATCAGTATTAATGTCGGCGTGTGCATCAAACCAGATCAGACCGATTTCTTCATTTTGTTCGTGAAAAAAAGAAGAAACACCTGAAAATGTGCCGATTGCGATAGAATGATCGCCGCCGATTATTAACGGAAATGCTCCATCTTCTAAAATTTGCTTTATATCCTTGACCATATTTCGGCTGGAAGCAATTATTTCTTTCAAGTATTTCGGATTTTCCTTTTCTTCAGCTTCCTTATCCGGTATTTCGATTTTGACATCCCCGTAATCTTTAAAATCATACCCTAAATTCTGAATCTGCTTCGCAAGAAATTCACCACCGATTTTTGTCAATCGAATTGAAGTAATTCCGAGTTCACTACCTTTTGTTTCCGCACCAAATCCAAGCGGAACTCCGAGAAGTCCCACTTTTTTTCCTTTTCCCGGATAGAATTTATCTGAAATTTTCATAATATAACTATAATAACTTTTATCTCAAAGCTCTCCAAACCCTTCGGAAAAAAGGTTTTTAATCGCTTTCATAGCTTCTTTTTCATCTGTGCCTTTAATTTCAACAATTAGTTCCGTGCCTTTTGAGGCAGCTAAAGTCAGAATATTTAAAATAGATTTAGCATCGGCAAAAACCGATTTATCCTTTTTTATAAGTTTAATATTTGAATCAAATTCACCTGCAAGTCTGACAAGTTGTGCGGCGGCACGGGCGTGAAGTCCGAGTTGATTTATGACTTTAACATTTGCCTTAACCATCTTTTTTCAACTTTTGCGGAGTAAGCAACTCTTCCGCCCGATAAATAGATTGTTTTCCTTGTGCTTCAACCGCTTCGGCTAGTTCTGATAATGTTAAATCATTATTTTGTGAAGCTATCTTTATAACCATCGGTAAATTAACTCCCGTTATGACTTCAACCTCATTTTTTTTTATAAACATTGCGGAAATATTTGTCGGTGTGCCGCCGAACATATCAGTTAAAAGCAAAACTCCTTTCTTATTTGAAACTTTTTCGATTGCCGTTTTTATTTCTTTCTGAGATTGTTCAACATCATCATTCCAACCGATTGAAACCGATGCGATATGATCTAAATCTCCGACGACATGCTCTGCCGCTTTTAAGAATTCATTTGCAAGCTGTCCGTGTGTTACGATTACTCCGCCGATTTTTTCCATAATTCTTTTAACCTCAGATTTATTTTTTTACATCTCTGTGAACGACTCTAACTTCAAAATCATTTTTCAACAAATTTTCACCGATCTTATTTGCAGTCATAACCGAGCGATGTCTGCCGCCCGTGCATCCGATTCCGATTGTTAAATATGATTTTCCTTCTTTTTTATACAGCGGCAGTAAATATGTCAGCAAATCAACAAAGCGTTTTATCGTTTCGCGAACTTCTTCCTGATTTTCTAAAAACTTTATAACTTTAGCATCTGTTCCGGGCAATTCCTTTAATTTTTTTTCAAAATAAGGATTCGGAAGATGCCGGACATCAAAAAGCAAATCAACTTCCCCGGGCACGCCGTGTTTATGTCCAAAACTAACAATCTGAACTTGCAGCGGAACTCCTTCATCATATTGACTGAATTCATTGACCAGCAAACGCCTCAAAGTATGAACCGTATGATCTGAGGTATCAATTATCAAATCAGCAATTTTGCGGACTTCTTCCATCGCGGATTTTTCAGCCCGAATTGCTTCCAGCAGTCCTTTCCCCTCATCAGCCGGATGAGGACGGCGGGTTTCGCTGAATCTTCGTTGCAATATGGAATCCGAAGCTTCAAAAAATAATACGAATGGTTTGAGTTTTTTCCCCTTAAGTTTTTTTAATTCGTCTGGAAAGTCAGATAAAAAATGTCTTTCACGGATATTGATGACAAGTGCCGCTTTTTCGATTGCTGCAATCTCTTCGTCACTTGGCACAAGCAGACGTGCAAAAGTAGAAAGCATCGTAATCGGCAGATTATCTACACAAAAATAACCTAAATCCTCAAAAGCATTTGTCGCCGAACTCATCCCCGAACCACTCAATCCGGTAATTATTACAAAATTCGGACTTTTTTTTGCTTTTTTTTTATTGTTCGCCATAATATTTTTTAATAGAAAATGGATAATGGATACCTTTAAGAATTTAAAATTACTCACTTTTTTAATTTTCTCTTTAAGTATTATTCATTATCCGTTATTAATTGTTCACTGTGTTTTGCGATTAATTTTTGAGCCGCATTGTGTCCGGCAGCCTTTGATAAATGAACACGGACTGCGGTTTCCACCAGAGTTGCTAAATTTCTGCCGGAACTGACCGGCAAAATAAATTTCGGAATTTTCACATCAAAAATTTCCTCAGTCTGCATTTTTAGCCCGAGTCTGTCAACATCCGTAACTTCGTCCCATTTCCTGAATTCGATACAAAGATCAATCTTTTTATTCTGCCCGATTGACGAAACACCAAAGAGATCGCTGATATTAAGAATTCCAAGTCCCCGTATCTCAAGATGTTCTTTTGTCAAATCCGGCGAACTTCCTTCCAGAATCTCGCCGAATTTTTTTATTGTTACAACATCGTCTGAAATAAGCCTGTGTCCGCGTGTTATCAAATCCAAAGCACATTCTGATTTACCGATTCCCGATTCGCCTTGGATTAAAAGCCCTAATCCGTAAATTCCCAACATCACCCCGTGTATCGAGATTTTTGGAGCGAGAATTTTTTGAAGAAACCCGGAAACTGCACCGATTGCCGTTGAACTAAAAAGCGGTGTTTTCAAAAGAGGTAATTTATTTTTTTCGGCAATTTCAAGCAATTCAGATAATGGTTCTAAATTTTTTGTAATTAAAATACAGCAGATTTTATCTAAATCTAAATTTTTTAGTGCTTCAATTCGTTCCGTTTCGCTGAGTTGTTTTAAGTAAGAAGTTTCACTTTGACCGAAAATTTGTAATCTTCCGCTGTGTATATAATGAGCAAATCCTGCTAAAGCAAGTCCCAGCTTTTGAATTCGTGGAGAATTTATAAATTTAGAATCTAATGATTCCTCTCCAGCCAGAACTTCAAACTTCATCTCCGCCGTAGATATTTTTATAAAATCAGCGATTGAGATTTTTGGATCTTCAGACAGTTCGGATTTCATTACTTTTGATAAACTTTTGTTTTTTGAACTAAATTTTACGGTTCGATCAATCCGTAATTACCGTCTTTTCGTTTGTAGATCACCGAAATATCTTCATTTAGTGCATTGCGAAAAACTAAAAATTGGTTTTCGACCTGATCCAGTTTCATAACTGCTTCGTCCGCCGTCATTGGTTTGACCGAATAATTTTCCACACTAATGATGCGAGGAGAATCGGGTTCAGATTCGACCAAATCATCCTTTGTTATAACTTCGCTTATCTTTTTCGCTTTGTGGGATTTGTCAATGATTTTGTTTTTGAGTTTGAGTGCCTGTTTTTCTATTTTAGCAATTGATTGCGACAGCGAAAGATACATATCTTCGGAAGCAGCCGTTGCCGTCAAAACTTGATTTCGCCCTTTTACGATTATCTCTGAATTATGTTTTCCGTGTTCAACTTCAATAATTATGTGAGCGTGATTATCATCTTTTCCAAAAAGATGTTCGATTCTGTCAAAGTGTTCTTCAACGTGAGAACGCAACGCCGGCGTAACTTCAATATGTCGCCCTGTATATTCAAATTTCATATTCTGCACCTCATTTTAAAATGTTAATTTTTTATGAACTAAATAAAACTTAATCAAAAAACTTATTATAAATATTAAACGATAATTTTTCTTTCGCGTGAGCCGGGAATATTCATTTGGTCACGGTATTTTGCGATAGTTCGGCGTGATATTTTAACCCCGCCTTTGCCGAGAAGTTTGGCAATTTTATCGTCTGTCAGAGGTTTTTTGGAATCTTCTTCTTCTACCATTTTTTTGATCTGTAATTTAAGAATTCTGGTTGAAACATTCTCGCCGTCCTCATTCATCATTCCTTCGCTGAAAAATCTACGGAGTTCGATAACTCCCTGCGGAGTATGGGCGTATTTTCGGTTGACCACTCTGGAAATCGTCGAAAGGTGCATTCCTATATCCTCAGCAACATCTTTGAGCATCATCGGTTTGATATATTCAACACCTTTATCAAGAAATTCCATCTGCTTCTGCACGATACATTCAACCACACGATAAATAGTCTGCCGCCGGTGCTCGATATTTCTCAACAAATCCACTGCCGATCTGACTTTATTTTTGATAAAATCCTTTGTTTCCTTATTAGCCTCGCCCTTTTCGAGAATTTGCTGATAGGTCTGGCTGATTCTCAATCGCGGACTTCCATTATCGGTAAAATATATAACGTATTCACCCTCTATTTTTTCGATGTAAACTTCCGGTGAGACATAGATCGGTTTTTCGGTCGAATAAAGTTTGCCCGGATATGGATTTAATTCGCGGATTTTTTCTATTTCCTCATCCAGAATTTCTACATCAAAACCAGTATCTTTGGCAAGATGATGAAGCCTGTGCGGTTGAATATTTTCCAGATGATTTTCAACTAAGTCGGCGGCGAGGCTGTCGGCGTGTCCGTTGACTTCCAACTGAACAAGCAGACATTCTTTTATATTTCTCGTTCCGCAGCCGACGGGTTCGAGCCGCATCACTTTTTGACGTGCCGATTCAACAATCTCCAAACTGCAACCGCACATTTCGGCGATTTCTTCATTCGTGGCGTGAAGTCTGCCGAATTCATCTATGTTTCCAATCACGCAAATCCCCGCTTTTTCGACTTCAGCGGTTATCGAAAGCAAATTCAATTGCCATTCGAGATGTTCATTTAATGTTTCGGAACTAGATAAAAACTGCTCGAAACTCGGAGCATCATCGCGGTGTTCAAACTCCTGTGTCTTATATCCAGGGTCTAAATAATCTTTAAATTCACGGTCATAATCAATTTCCTCGAATGAATCAGTTCCCTCTTCAAGATCGTTATCTGAATTCTCGCTATCATTTTCCTTGGGAATGTCATCTTTAGTACCGTTTTCCGATATTTCTTCGGCTGTTACCGATTCGTATTCGGAAAAATCTCCTTCTAAATTATTGTCGGAGGAATCACCGTTTTCTTCAAAACCTTTTTCAAATTCAACTTCGCTGCCATCAGCGAAATTATCAAGAATTTGCTCTGCCAGTTCCTGAATTTCATCTTCGGTTTCAACTTCTTCTAAAATAGGATTTTCATTTAGTTCGGTTTGGATCAATTCGCTTAACTCAATTGTGGTCATCTGCAGCATTTCGATGCGTTGACGCAACTGCGGCGTTAACACCATTCTTTGCTGAAGTTTTTGAGTAAGTCTTAATGATGACATTTCTAAAAAGTAGATTTCCTTTGAATTTTATTTAGATTTTGATTCCGCCTGCAATTATTATACCTAAAACTCTATAAATGTGAAAAATCACAATTTAAATCTTTCACCGAGATAAAGTCTGCGAACATCTTCATCTTCCACCAAAGTCTGCGGCTCTCCGCTTCGAAGGATTTCTCCTTCCGCCATTATATAAGCCCGATCCGTAATTCCCAATGTTTCACGCACATTGTGATCGGTAATTAAAATTCCGATGGATTGTTCCTTTAAATAAAGAATTATTTCGCGTATATCATCAATTGCAATCGGATCAATTCCCGCAAACGGCTCGTCCAGTAAAATAAATTGCGGATCGGTAGCCAAACATCTGGCAATTTCAACCCGCCTGCGTTCACCGCCCGAAAGTGAGTCGCCGCGTGTTTTCCTGACGTGGGCGACTCCGAATTCTTCCAATAATTCTTCAAGCCTTGCAAATCTGGCGGCTCGGGAAATTCTCAAAGTTTCCAAAACCGCTAAAATATTCTGTTCGGCGGAAAGTTTGCGGAAAATTGAAGGCTCTTGCGGCAAATAACCAAGTCCGAGCCTTGCCCTTAAATACATCGGCAATTTTGTTACATTCTGACCGTTAAGAGTAATTTTACCCTTCTCTGTCCGCTCCAACCCCGTCATCATATAAAACGTGGTCGTTTTACCCGCACCGTTTGCTCCCAGAAGTCCGACAACTTCGCCCTTCTCGACAAACAAACTAACATCATCAACGACTCTCCGCCGTCCGTAAGTTTTTTGTAAATTTTCCGCCGCTAATGAATTATTTGAATTTCCCGAACCGTTTTCCACGAAGCTAGTATAAATGTGAATAATTAAAAATGGAAAATGAAAAATGGAAAATGCTAAAAATAAGGAATTTCAATTTATTATTTGAGAATCCACCGTTTAAAGTTTTCACTTAATCCTCTAACATTTGTTCACTTAGATTACAAAAAAGCTATTATCCATTTTCCATTTTCCATTTTCCATTTTCCATTATTAGTTGATTTTCCCGTCCTTTATTTTATAAACCGTGCGTGTTCTGCCCGTGCCGTTTTTGGATTCCGAACCTTTGCCGACGACGCGGTTTTCTCTAATATTTACGACGACCTCACGACCTTGCGACGAACCGCTTTCGGCATCGGAAACCCGTGCGGGATTTCCACGCAAAATTATCGAGTCGTCCTCAGCCGTATATTGTGCAAAATCGCCAGTTGCTTTTCTGTTTGGCTGAGTTATAACGACATCGTTAGTAACAACCGTTTTCGTCACTTCATTATTTTTATCAAGAAAAACATTCGCCACGCCCGCAACAATTCGGTCAGTTCCCTGCCTTATGTCAACATTATTTTCGTAACGAATCAAATCCAAATTTCCCTGATAAGTCATTTTTTCAGCAGTTGCATAAACAGGATTTTTTGAAGATTTCCCGCCGACGGTTTGTTTCGCGTCATAAAGCATACTTTGAACTTTTCCTTCGGCATATAATTGTTCATCTTTCTGCCGTAAAAATATTTTTTCAGCCCGCACATAATTATTGGACTGCCAAGCTCTTGCATTTCCAGTATAAAGTGCGGTTTCGGCGTTGTGTTCAAATGTTGCATTTTGAGAAGTTAAAAAAACCGGTGAATTTACATCCTGAAAGGGAGTCGCACCGCCCGTCTGTTTTTGCGAATAATAGGTCGTGCTGACATTTCCTCGTAAAGCGGATTTTTCGTTTATCGTATCCCAATCAATTTCCGTTGCCTTTGCCCGGGCGTTTGAATCCCAAACCGTCGGTTCGCCGCCGCGTAATTTTACAAATCCATCATCAGCCGTATAAATTATGCGATCTGCAATTCCATTTCTGTCGGCTTCATTAAATTTTGCTTTGCCGTTGGCATCGAATTTTTCAACATCCTGATCTTTTTGACTAAAACTTGCCGTCAGCAAATTTGCTTCAAGCGTTTGTTTACTCTGACTTTTGACCGTCGGATAGCGGACTGCTTTCGCGTCCGATCTGGCAATACAGGTTTTTGCATTATTTCCGGGATAAAAATCGCAGTTAAATTCAGCGGCATTGATAACTGATTTATAATTTTTGCTTGATGCACGAAGCGGTTCGATAACAAGTTCGGCATTTCCTTTCGCCTGTGCCGTAACCAATTCTTTGCCGTTGCTGCTAAGTGTCGTATTTACCGCATCCGCTGTTAAATTTTTATTTGCCGAATCGGGCGAACTGTCTGACGCATTTAATTTTATCGTCGTTCTACCCTGCGTGTTCAAATCGCTCAAAGTTCCGTCGTTTCTAAAGTCGAGATTAATCGCTTTCGGTGCAAAAATTCCGAATTGTTTATATTCATTTGAATTTTTCGGAATAACTTTGACATCGCTTTTGCCCGTCGCATTTGCTTTTTGAATAAGATTATTTTGATTAAAATTAGCGGTTATCTCGGTAGCCGAAACTTCGGTTTTCCGGTCAGAATTATCTTGTCTTAAAAAAGCATTTCCATTTGCCAGAGCATATTTGATTTTTTTATTCGGAAAAAGTTCGGCTTTTATCAAATCTCCTTTTATCAAGTCGCCGCCTTGTGTAACTTCGGCATTTCCCGTCAGAAAAACTTTGCCGACTTTTTGTTCATAAAGAACCGTTTCCGCTTTTATTCGTGTCGGCTTGGCATCTTGAACAGTAATAATTTCCGCATTATTTGTTAATCTGAATACATCCGAATCCTTTTCATAAACGGCATTACCCGCACTGATTTTTGTCGGATTCGAATCGTTTGAAGTCGTTTCAATCAAAACATTATCAAATAATTCCAGACGTTTTAGTTCCTTATTTATTGTTGCAACCGCACTATTTGCTTTTGTTTTTGTCCAACCGGGATTTTTGGAATTAGGTTTTTGATAAACATCAACATTTCCATTTAAATCAATTTTATCTATTTCCTTATTCGTAAAAAATGCCGTCGCCTGATTTGCTTTGATGTCGGTGGCTTGCGTTAAATTTCCGTTTATCTCGCTCTGCGGCGTGAGATAAATCTCCACGCCCTGCTCAAATTTAATCTTTTCGGGAACTTGGCTGACAAAAGCCCGCCCCGCAATAATTTTAGCTGTTTTCACATCTGAAGATGCTAAAACATTTCCGCCTTCAGTTTGATGTGCGAAAATCTCGACATCTTTTAGCAGATCAAGCGTTCTGTCTTTAATATTAACAATCGCTCCAAAGGATTTTCCCGAAATATTTTCCCGTTCAAATTCAACTGCTTCTTCCGCGTCAGCAACTTCGGTTTTTTTGTCATAGGTTAATTGCTCAGTTTTAACTTTCAATTTATTGCGTGTTTCAATATCAACATCACCGGCAAGGAATATCTTAAAATCTTTTGAATCATCAGTATCAGGAATATAAATAGCCTTTGAAGCCGAGATTTTATCGGATAATTCCGCATTTTTCGGATCATATACCTGCAAAAATACATTTTCCAATTCCTGATGATTGTCTTTAAATATCGTAGCTTTATCAGCCTTTATAAAATATTTGACAACTCCGTTATCACTTTCCCTTCGCTCATAACCGTTGACTACTGCGATAACTTCTTCCGAAAGTTCCGCCGGAAGCCCTTTCATCCGAAATGTCTGATTATTTCTCGCATTATAAAACCCAATTCCGATTACAAGAATTGCAGCTGCAAATCCAATTACAGCCAAACCACGCAAAATCAAGGGCATTTTTGCTCGGAAGTTATAGCTTTTTTTTGGAGTTTGTGTTTCTGACATTAAATTTTTATTAAGCCCACAAGTTTTGACTTTTTAATTTCGCCCGTATGTGTAAAAAACTTGATTTTCCCGGTATTTGTTACCGTCCAAACTTCCAATGCTCCTTTTTCCAAATAAAGGCGAATTTTCTCATCAATTTCCGCTTTACTATTTGCGGGCGAAAGAACTTCGATGCAAATTTCAGGAGCTTTTTTGTATGTAGTTTCGTAACCGAATTCTTCGATAAACTCATCCGAAGCCCAGACGACACCGGCGACTTTGACACCTTCTCTTGTCAAAATCGAACATTCAATCAATATCTCTCCATTTTGTTTTTTAGACTCGATTGCTTGACCAATTTGATACTGTAATCTTCCGTGAAGATTAGAAGCAGGACTCATTAAAATCTGACCGAATTGATTCAGTTCAACCTTATATGGAATATTCTGAAAAAATGGGTTTTCCAAAAGTTCCCGCCATTTCATTGATAAATCCATTTCTATGCTCCTTCTTTATTAAGTTATCCGCAGGTCTTTAACAACCAATTGCAATCGTGTATTTCCCTGCCAAGTATTTGCTTCGGGCGAATATGCAAGTTCGATGCGTTTTTCTGGTTCGAGAGTTTGCCCGTCTGATTGTTCCACGCCGTCCCACCAAACAGCTTCAAACTTTTTGCCGTTCTCATCCGAAAGTTTTAATTTCAAATGTTTTTCCTTCATAATCCAGGGATCATCTGTTAAAAATAGATTTTTTGTTATAAAAACAGGTTTTGGATTTCCCTGCCCGAAAGGTTCTAATTGTTTTAAATCTTCAACTAAATCCAAGCCTAAAGTTTTAACGGAAACTTCCGCATCAATTTTTATTTCGGGAATAAGGTCTTCTTTCGACAAGTTTTCCGAAGCGTGTTTATCAAGTTGTTTTTGCAATTCTTCGATATTTTCACTTTTCAAAGTCATTCCGGCGGCGGCGGCGTGTCCACCGAATTTTTCAAAAAGTTCTTCACACGAATTTAAGCCGTTTAATAAATGATAAGTTCCGATACTTCTCGCCGAACCGTATGCCAAACCGTTTTCGGTTGATAAAACAATGGTCGGACGATTTAATTTTTCGGCGATTTTTGAAGCAGCAAGTCCGATCACACCGCGATGCCAGCCTTCTCCAGATACAACGACAAAGTTCTTTTCCGTAATTCCTTCTGTTTCAAGCAAGGCAAGTTCGGTAATTTTTCGCTGGACACTTTGTCTTTCTAAATTTTTGCTGTTTAAATATTCGGCTAATTCCTTCGCTTTTTCAAAATTATCAGCTTCCAATAATTCAACTACATTTTTTGCCGCATCCATCCTTCCCGCCGCATTTATTCGGGGAGCGATGCGGAAACCGATGTGATAACTCGTCATTTCGGAACGGCAATCTGAAACTTCCATCAATGCTTTCAAGCCGTAATTTATAGTTTTCGGCAAATCTTTTAAGCCTAACGAAACGATGACACGATTTTCGCCCGTCAATTTCATTACATCCGCAATTGTTCCGATTGCTACAACTTTCAAAAAATGCGGAACTAAATCTTCTCTGCCATTTTCCCGCAAAAGTGCGTGAACGAGTTTGAATGCAACGCCGACTCCGGCAAGATTTTTATCGGGATATTCGCAATCCGCTTGATTCGGATTCACAACGGCTAAAGCATTTGGATTTCCAATATCTTTGGCAAGATGATGATCGGTAACAATAAAATCCAAACCATTCTCAGTTGCCCAATTGACTGCATCAAAAGAAGTTATGCCGCAATCAACGCTTATCACGAGTTTATAACCGCGTTCCTTAGCTTTTTCAAGAGCGGGAATATTTACGCCGTAACCTTCGGTAAAACGATGCGGAACGTGATAACCCGTTTCCGCTCCGAGAATTTCCAGAGCCTTTCGCAAAACAACCGTTCCCGTTGTCCCGTCAACATCATAATCGCCCCAGATTAAAATTTTCTCTTTATTTTTAACCGCTTCGAGAATCCGTTTAACAGCGGTTTTCATTCCTTTTAATAAAAACGGTTCGTGCAAATCTTCATATTTCGGATTCAAAAATTTCTCTGCCGATTCAAAATAATCGTAACCACGAGAAATAAGCAAAGCAGCAACCAGCGGCGAGATTTTTAGAGATTTCGCTAATTCTGCAACTTCCGTGCGGTTATGTTCCTTGATATTCCAACGCTTTTTCATTATTTAAATTTGCGGACTTAAAATTCCCTGCCAAAGTAATAAAAGGATTATACCACCTAGAAGAATTCTATAAATTATAAAAACGGCGGTTGAATATCTGCGAAGGTAAGCCAACAGAAACCAAATCGCCAGATAACCGACAATTCCCGCTACGATTGTTCCGACCAATAAAGGAGTAAAACTGTCTTTCGGGAGAATGTGCCACGCTTCGTAAAGTTCCAGCAGTCCGCTTGCTGTGATTGCCGGAATCATTAACAGAAAAGAAAATCTGGCGGCGGTTTCGCGTTTGAGTCCCGCAAACAATCCACCCATAATTGTTGAACCGGAGCGACTTGCTCCGGGAATCAAGGCTAAAACCTGCGAAAATCCAACGATCAGAGAATCAATTATACCTATTTCCTGAATATCTTTTCGTTGTTTTCCGACAAATTCAGCAAGTGCGAGAAGCAACGCCACGCTGATCAGCATTATCGAAATAACCCATAGATTTTTTGTAAACGCACCTTCAATCGTATCTTTGAAAATAAGACCGACAATTCCAACCGGAATCGAACCGATAATAATCAACCAACCCATTAAGGAATCGCTTGACATCCACATCGGGCGAACTCCTTTTGTGCCGGAATAATTCTTTTTATTTCCCGTAATAAATGCAAAATGGTCCCGAATAAACGAAATTGAAATATTCCAGATGTCAGCCGCAAAATATACAAAAACCGCTGCCAGAGTTCCGAGTTGGATAACAGCCATTGTCGCCGTGATCTGTTCAGGATTTCCTCCGTAAAGATTTGTATAACGGCTCGCAAAAACAAGGTGTGCCGTTGAACTTACCGGAATAAATTCGGTTAAACCTTGGACAATGCCAAGAATTATTGCTTGTATTAGATCCATAGATTATGGTTGGGTTTATGAAATGAATTATTTGTCAAAACTTTTTGAATTTTCTTACTTTTTGCGGATTTCGTCAAAAGCATGTGTAAAATTCTATTCTCTGTATCTCGCACGACCTGCGATTTTGTCATAAAGCCACGCAGGAAAAATTTTGCCAAGTTTAACAAAACTTGCTAACTGCCAAGGAAATGCGGCGAATTTCTTTTGATCTTCAATTGCATTTAAGAAAAGCGGAATTGCATCTTCTAATTCCATTATAAAAGGCATTTTATTGGCTCTGCCCGATGTTAAAGGTGTTTTGATAAAACCGGGTTGAATGATCGTTACCGCAACTCCTTTATGCTGAACATCCAATCTGACGCTTTCAAAAAATGCCGTCATTCCTGCTTTTGATGCTGAATATGCAGCAGATTTAGGAATCCCCCGAAAACCTGCAAGACTTGAAACTGCAACGAGTTGACCACTTTTTTTCTCAAGCATTTCAGGCAAAACCGCCGCCACAGAATTGACTGCACCGAGCAAATTTATATTAATAACTTTTGCAACAGCATCTGGTTCGAGATTTCTCGTTTCTGTATTATTTCCGCCGATTCCGGCATTGGCGATCATTATATCAATTTTGCCGAATTCATTTCTCAAACTCTCCGCCGCTTCAAATAATTTTTCATTTTCCATAACGTCGCAAACAAAATATCTCGCTGTTCCGCCATTTGCTTCGATTTTTTCTTTGATCGGTTTTAAAAGTTTTTCTCGACGTGCGACCAAACCTAGAACTGCACCGCGTTCCGCCATTGAAAATGCCAATGCTTCGCCGATTCCGCTTGAAGCTCCTGTTAAAAGAATAACTTTATCTTTCCAAAAACTCATTTTTTATCAGCAGATTTCATCCACAAATCCACGCAGAGCCTTCAAAACATTTCCCAGATCATCCTGTCTGACTAAAATGTGGTCGCGTGAAAATGAAGAGATCGGCAAGATCGAAATTCCCGCTTCGGCGATAATTTTTGTAATTTGTGCCATAAATCCGACGACATTAAAATCCAACTCGACATCAAAACTCAAAAGCCGAAAATTTCTCTCAATTTTCGCATCACGAACAATATGCTTGATCGTTCCAAAATCCACCACATCCAAAACAAGCGTAACTTCCCATTTATCTTTAAAGATCATAAACGGTGCAGTCATACGCGGCGAGAGTTCGGGATTTTCTAGAAGTTTTAGCCATTCATCGCTGGTTAAAGAAATTACCGCAAAAGTTTCGGGCGAAACTTCGATTTTTGTTTTAGACAAAAGTTTTAGAGTATTCATTTAGAATAAAACTTATTTAGAATTTCAATATCTTTAGAAGCATTTTTTAATAAATTTGTTCTTGTGCATTGATTAGTCGTTATAAATTCACTCAATATTTTGCCTTCTAAGTCATACAAATTACTTTTAAAAGCATAAATCAAGTATTCATTTTCTTTTTTGAATTCATAATCACAAAAGAAATTACCGTTCATTTGTAAAACTATTCGTTTTTTATCAACTCCTTTAAAATCCATCAAAATTTCAAAGACTATTTTGTATCCCCAAACGGAATGTTTATTTCCAATTTCTATTATTTTTCTAACTTTCCCGACAAAAATAAAATCCGATTTATTAATTTGCTCATTAATTTTTTCTTCTTGAGTTTTTGGAGGTTTACCCTGCCCAGGTGCTTCCCTTTCACAACTGCAAGCAATTATGTTAATTGATAAACAAAATAAACTGATTAGTAGAAAAAATAATAATGAAAATACATTTTTCATAACATTAAACTTCAACAATCGTCGGAACTACGACAGGTCTTGTCCCGGTTTCGCTTTGGATAAATCTCATCAAATGAACCCGCAAATTTTCGGTCATTTGTGTCATATTATTTAAATCCTGCATAGACATATTTTCAATAACTTCAGCAACGGAATCTCTGGCACTTTGTAGAGTTCCATTCAGTGGATCAATTCCCGAAACGCCTTGAATCTTTATATTCGGTCGGGATTTTAATTGTTTTGTTTGTTTATCGAGCGTAACGACCAGCGAAACTACGCCGCTGTATGCAAGTTTTTTGCGTTCACGAACCGTGATGTCTTCGATCTCTCCAAAACCATCCATATCTATAAATGTTTTGCCGATCTCGTTATTTTCAATAACTCTTGCCGAGTTTTCGGTAAGTTCCAGAACATCGCCGTTTTCGATCAGAATTACATTTTCATCGGCAAATCCGAGATGATTTTTGGCAAACTCCTTATGACGAAAAAGCATACGATATTCGCCGTGGATCGGGACGAGAAATTTTGGGTTGGCAGTTTCCGTTAAAATGCGTATATCTTCCTGCGAAGCGTGTCCCGAAACGTGAATTAAGCGACGTTTTTCTTCGATGATATTTCCGCCGCGACGATAAATTGCTCCGATCATTTTGGAAATTCGTTTTTCATTTCCGGGAATAATTCTTGCGGACAAAACAACCGTATCGCCGGTTTCGATTTGCAAACCTTTAAATTTTTGTGTCGCCAGATTCCACATCACCGCCCGCGATTCGCCCTGCGAACCTGTTACAAGATAAACAATATCTTCATCGGGAGTTTGTCGGGCTTCGTTCAAACTAACCAAAGTATTTGGCGGAATGTCTAAAAGATTCAGATCGGAAGTCAGTTCGACATTATTCATCATCGAACGTCCAAGAACGCAAACTTTTTTGGCAAAAGCGTGAGCAATATCGAGAACAATTTGCAGACGATGGATCGAAGATGAAAATGTCGTAACAAAAATTCTTCCCTGTGCGGTTTCAAAAATTTCCTCAAATGCGGGAATTACATCTCTTTCAGAAGGCGTTCTACCCGGAACTGTCGCATTTGTCGAATCCGCCAGAAGTGCCAAAATTCCTTCGTCGCCGTATTTGCCCAATGTTTTCAAATCGTAGGGTTTTCCAATTACAGGCGTGTCGTCAATTTTATAATCGCCTGAATGAACAACAGTTCCGACGGGAGTTTTTATTATCAAAGAAAAACAATCAACCAACGAATGCGAGGCATTTATAAATTCGACTTCAAAATTTCCGACCTTTGCGACATCATTTGCTTTTACGCGATGGAGCAGAACATCGTTAAGCATTTTGTGTTCTTCGAGTTTTCGCTCGATAAATGCCATTGTTAAATTCGAACCGTAAACGGGTAAATTAAATTTCTTCAAAAAATAAGGCGTTGCACCAATATGATCTTCGTGTCCGTGTGTCAGAAAAAGTGCGGTCAGTTCGTCTTTATATTCTTCCAAAAAATCAAAATTCGGAATGGAAATATCCACGCCGTAAGGAGTTTCTTCGGGAAAACCCATTCCCGTATCAACCACGATCATCTCATCAGCGTAACGAATTCCCATACAATTCATCCCGAATTCGCCGATTCCGCCAAGAGGTGTAATTTCTAATTTATTCACTATAATTTTATTAATCCTTAAAAATAAAAGATTTAGTTTATCACATATATCCAAACTAAATCTTAGTTAAATATTCTTTGACAATATATCTGTTAAATAAATCCATTCATCCAGCAATATTGTTTCGGCTCTTCGCTGTGGTTCAATTCCTGCCCGGCTTAATAATTCTTCTGAACTTGAAATTTTCTCAATTATATTATGTAAATTACCCGACGCATTTTTCAAATTATTCAAAATCGTTTTACGCTTCTGCATAAATCCAAGACTAACGAGTTCCCTAAACAATTCCTCATCAAAGGCTTTATTGATATAAACTTCTTTCGTTATCAGACGCACAACCGAACTTGTAACTTTTGGAATCGGACGAAATGAATTTGGCGGCACGTCAAAAAGTTTTTCCGTCTGAAAATATGCTTCGATCAAAACGGTTAAAAAGCCGCGTTCCTTTGTTCCTGCTTCGGCAGTTATTCTTTCAACAACTTCTTTTTGAAGCATCAACACCATTTCGGAAAACGAATTACGATATTGTATTAAATACTGCAAAATTGCCGTTGAAATATAGTATGGAAGATTTGCAACTAACTTTGTTTTTCTTGATTGTCCCTGAAGATTTATTAGACTTCCAAAATCAATTTCCAACGCATCTTGTTCGATCAAATGAAAATTATCGGCATCTTTAAATTCTTCTCTCAATATGGGAATCAAATCCCTGTCAATTTCAACAGCAAAAACTTTTCCCGCCCGTCCAACAAGTTTTTCAGTCAAAGCACCGCGTCCCGCACCGATCTCAATGATTGTTTCATCTTTCTTCGGGTTCAGCGAAAAAATAATTCTGTCAATTATATTTTGGTCAACAAGGAAGTTTTGACCGAGAGATTTTTTTGCAAATTGTTTCTTTTTATTGGGTTTCTTTTTCGACATTATCGCAAAATTTTTTTAAACCTACTTTGTGAACTTTATATGCAACAAAAGTAAATAATACGTAATTAATCGGATAATCATACTTTGCCTTTAAATCCATATTATTTAATGAATTAATTATTATTTCACCAAACTTTTCAGACGTTATTATTTCTCTGCTACCTTCAAATCCTATTATCTCACAAATATGTTGTCTTATTTCTTGGTTATTGAGCAATTCATCAGCTTTTTTGTCAAATTCTTTGTAATTATTTTGTTCTGCCTCTTTCTTTAATCCCCATTTTTCAAGCGGAGCGAAAACTTTAAATAATAAATAAAATGGAAACATACATCCTTTGAAATCTGCTGCTTTAGCTTGTTGAGTAGGTGGCAATTTTTCCAAATTTATCAAATGATTAAATTGTTCCGCTACACATTTCTCGAAAGAATCTGGATTTTGAGTATTATTTTCCGACATAATCTGAATTTAATCATAAATATAAATTATCAATTTGGATAACCCGTAATTTCAATATCTTTTCCGAGATATGTAATCTCCAAATCATTCAAACACATTGCTTTTGATAAAACTTCCACACCTTTTCCGCCAATTACTAACGGTGCATCGTTTCCGCCAATGATTATCGGAGCGACAATAAATGTAAGTTTATCAACTAACTTCGTATCAACAAATGAACCGGCAATTTCAGCTCCGCCTTCGACTAAAATGCTTTGTAAATCTTTTTTCGCTAACGCATCTAAAACACTTGTCAAATCTCTGGCATTTAAGGGAATAACTTCAACACCTTTTGATTTTAAGCACTTTATTTTTTCTGTATTATCAGAATTAGAAAAAACGATTGTCGGCGTAACTTCAGCAGTTTGAACAAGTTTTGAATTCTCCGAAATTTGCAAACGATTATCTAAAACCACCCGCACGAGTTTTCGATGTCTCTCTTTTCCACTTCTATCGGTTAAATTGGGGTCATCAACAAACGCCGTATTTCCACCAACCAAAATCGCATCATACTCGTGCCGCAAATCCTGAACTCTTTTTGATGATTCTTCCCCGGAAAGTGCCGTCGAAACGCTGTTTTTCAAAGAGATTCGCCCATCCAAAGACATCGCCATTTTCAGATGCATAAATGGTCTGCCCGTCCGATGCCAATGTATAAATTTTTCACAAACCTTTTCAGCTTCACTTTTAAGAATTCCGGTAACAACTTCAATTCCATTTTCACGCATTTTGGCAAAACCTTTCCCCGAAACAAGCGGATTCGGGTCTTCAGTCGGACAAACAACCCGTTTAATTCCCGCATTTATCAAAGCATCCGTGCAAGGTTTCGTCCGCCCGAAATGTGTGTGCGGCTCAAGCGAAACGTAAGCCGTCCCGCCTTTCGCTTTTTCACCCGCTTCATTCAAAGCCAAAACTTCAGCGTGCGTGACATTTTTATAAAAATAACTTCCCTCACCAACAATCTCGCCATTTTCAGACACGATCACACAACCTACGGGCGGACTTGGTGAAACCTGACCAATGCCTTTAGCCGCAAGGTCTAAGGCACGTTGCGACAATTTTAAATCAAAATCACTATAATTTTTTATATTCAAGTTGTCCAATTTTGTAGGGGCACGGTCTTGTGCCTGCCCATCAGCCGAACGGCTGAAATAAGTAATCACTCACAATTAAGTTAGACTATATTTGAAGTTTGAAAACTTTATTCTCAGACTTCTGCCAAATTCATTTAAGGCTTGCTTGACCGAATAGCAAAGTCGTTCTTTGTCTTCATAATC
>JALZKH010000018.1 GCA_030859345.1 Acidobacteriota bacterium
CTAAAAAACTGTTCATCAAGCAAAACATATTTAAATGGTTTGCCGTTTTGGGCGGCTTTTTTTAAGATATTTAACGCGGCAGATGGATTTTCGGCTTCTTCGGCAAAAATTCCAACAGATTTTGAATGATATAACAAAATTTGTCTGGCGGATTTATTTTTATCAACTATTAAAATTTTGGAATCCGGCGGAAAATTATTTTCTGCTGTTACTGTTTTATATTCTTCGGCAAATTCAAATTCAGCCGAAAACCAAAAATCAGAGCCTTTTCCGGGTTCGCTAATCAAGCCAATTTCACCATTCATCAAATTTATGAGATTCTTTGAAATTGCCAGACCTAAACCCGTTCCGCCGTATTTGTTGGTGATTGTTTCATCGGCTTGGACAAAGGCTTCAAATAGATTTGCCTGAGCCTCCGGTTCGATACCGATTCCCGTATCTTTTACGGAAAATTTAAGTCGAATTTGATTTCCAACCGTTTCTAAAACGCGGACACGCACAATAACTTCGCCTACATCAGTAAATTTAAGAGCATTTCCAACCAGATTAATCAAAATTTGGCGAATTCTCACGGGATCGCCGAGTATTGTTTGCGGCACTTCATTATAAACTACCATTAATAAATCCAGTTTTTTGTCGGTTATATTTTTAGAAAACAGACATTACTTCTTCGATTATTTTTCTTAATTTGAATTCGACTGATTCAATTTTGAATTTACCCGTCTCCACCTTTGCAAAATCAAGTATGTCGTTGGTCATTGTCAAGAGAGTCTCGCCGCTTGATCGAATGGTTTCGACAAAATCTTTTTGCTGCTCATCAAGCTGACTGTTAAGCAATAGTTCGGTCAGTCCAACGACTCCGTTTAAAGGAGTTCGGATTTCGTGGGAAATATTGGCGAGAAAATCTAAATTTGAACGGGCTGGTGAAAGATCAAAATCTTTTGTTTGACTTAGTTGCTGCTCCATATTTTTAAAATCAGATATATCACGGGCAACAACTGAAAGGAATTCGACATTTCCTAAATTATTTTTGTGTGAGAGAAGTAAAAGCGATAAGGGTATTTCTCCGTTTTCGGTGTTTAGGTTGACTTCACCAATCCACGAATCTTTTTTGATCGCTTGAGGAAGTCCTTCTTTCAAAAATAAGTTTGCTGATTCTTCCGTCAGATATTTGATGATGTTCAATCTTGAAATATCCGATTCGGAATTCAGACCTAATATTTTTCTACCGGCGGGATTAGTATATTTCAGTCTTCCGCCAATATCCGACAGCCCGATAAGATCTTTGGAATTTTCCAGAATTGCCAGCATTCTGTCTCTTGATTTCTCAAATTCTTCCTTTTCGGTTATATCAATGCCGGTTGAAACTACGAATTGAATTTGCTGATTTTCATCTTTCATTGATGAAACTTTCCACGAAATAAGTCTTAATTCTTCATTTTTAGTAATTATGTGATTTGTGTAATCGCCTTCGAATTGCCCTTTATCAATTTTTCTAAAACCGTTTTTGCGTTCTTTGACTTCGTTTGAGGGGACTAAAATCTCCCAGTATATTTTATTCTGAACTTCCTCAAATTTGTAACCGGTCAGATTTTCGCAGGCTTTATTGAATTTTACAATTCTTCCATCACGACTGAGAACGATCACCAGTGAACTACTTACATCAACAACAGCTGATACAAAATTTCTTTCACCTTCAGTTTCCTCAATGGCATTATGTCTTAAAGTTATGTCACGAGCGATTTGAGTTACGCCTATGACCTGTCCGCCGTCGTCAAGTATCAGGTTATAAGTCGCTTCATAATGTATCGTGCCGTAAAAAGCATCGGTATAAGATTGTCCGGCTGTAAATTTTTCTCCGCTTAAAGCTCGCCGCCAAAATCTTTTTGCAGTTTTTGCTGCAGCAGGCAAAGAAGATTGGGCTTCGATAATATTATCACCCTGTTCAATATCTTTACCAAAAAATTTTCTGAAATCTTTTCTAAAGGATTCATTAAAAAACAAAAGATTAAAATCCTTATCAATTGCCGCAATTAGATCCGTCGTTCCTTCAATTATTTCATTAAGTTGATTACTCTTCGTTAGAAGTTTATCCTGAGTTTGATTTAATTTGATCGCAGTATTTTTATGTATTGTTTGTGCGATTTTTAATGTTTTTTGAGATTTTTCAATTACCAATGCATCACGAATGGATTTTCCGAAAAAATAAACCGCTAATATAAATAAAATAGTAAAAGTTACCGAGAACAAAACGACTATTTCATTGATTTCGTTAGATAGATAATTATGGGAATCGGATAAACTAACGTGACTGGTTATATTTGTTGAGAAACCTTTTTCTGCTGTCCCGTAGGGAATTTTGCTTTGGGAAAAATTATTTGTTTTCCATAAAATTAAGCATAATAAAATAATGGAAACGGTTATGCTGAAAATCAGAAAAAGTTTTGATGCAACAAATGAAAATTTTAAGTTTGATGATTTTATTTGAGACATTTTGTAGCTAAATATTACGGATTGAAGTAAATTCAGAGAATGTTTATTTTTGGAGGTGGTAAAGCGTTTAGACAGATAAGAATAATCTGCATTTACTATCTTAATAATGAATTAAACAAAAAGCAAGTAATTTAAACAATATTTAAATTACTTGCTTTTCTAAAGACAGAATAACTATTCTTTATTTAATTGAATTGTTCTAAAAATCTAATGTCATTTTCAAACATCAAACGAATATCGTCGAGCGAATACATCAACGCACACATTCTTTCCAAGCCGAAACCGAATGCAAAACCGGAATAGATTTTGTGGTCAACACCGCAATTTTTCAGAACATTCGGATGAACCATTCCGCAGCCGCCGAGTTCGATCCAACCCGAACCGCGGCAAGTTCCGCATTTTTCTCCTTCAAATTCTCCCGTCCCTTCGCATTTAAAGCAGGAGAAATCGAATTCCGCAGACGGTTCTGTAAAAGGGAAATAACTTGGGCGGAAACGGGTTCTGGTTTCCTTGCCATACATACGTTTCAGCCATTCGGTAACAGTTCCTTTCAGATGTGCCATCGTAATTCCCTTGTCAACGCATAAACCTTCGATCTGATGAAACATCGGCGTATGCGTTTGATCGGGCGTATCACGCCTAAAAACTCTGCCCGGTGCGATCACTCGGAGCGGCACACCGCGGCGTTCCATCGCACGAATTTGAACGGTTGAAGTTTGTGAACGAAGTGCAAAACCATCAGTTGTATAAAATGTGTCCTGTGATTCTCTCGCCGGATGATTTTCAGGAATATTTAATGCGTCGAAATTGTAATAATCCGTTTCGATTTCGCGGTCATTTTCAATCGTGTAACCCATCGAAACAAATATATCTTCAATCCTCTGACGCAAAAGTGTAAGCGGATGCAGATGTCCGACTCGCGGACGATTTCCCGGCAAAGTTACATCAATTCTTTCGCGTTCGGTATTGTATTTTTCAACAGTGTTGTCTACAAAACTAATTAAATACTTTAAACAATAACCAACATATTCCTTTTCCAATCTTTGAACTTCTCTTGCAAATGCTGCTCTTTTTTGGGGGGCAAGCTTGCCGATTTCCCCTTTCAAAGACGATATACCACTTTTTTTGCCCAAGAAATTAATCTTAGCTTTATTAAGTTCTTGAACCCAATCATTTGGATCAGAAATAATTTCTTCTAAGTTTGTTTTAGTAACATCTATGCCTGATAAAAAATTTAAAACACCATTTGTATAGATATAAGTTCGTAATTCTTTAATTCTATGGTTAGGCAATAAAGAAAGAAAGTGTTCAAGCCATTGGTTAAACACTTTCAATTCTTCTTTGACCTTATCATTAATGAAGTTTTGGTCAATATTCTGCATTTTAAGTTTGAATAATCAAAAAGTTTAAGTTGATGCTTCCTTATTTTTATCGGCAATAGCATCTTTGGCTTTTCCGGCAATTGTTTCAAATGCTTCGGGTTGTTTAACGGCTAAATCGGCTAAAACCTTTCTGTCCAGATCAATTTCGGCTAATTTCATTCCATGCATAAATTGCGAATAACTCATTCCGTGCAGGCGAGCAGCCGCGTTTATGCGGACTATCCAAAGCCTTCTAAAATCACGTTTTCTTAACTTTCTACCGGAATATGCATACTGTAAACCTTTCTCGACTGATTCTTTTGCCGAACGGTATAATTTCGATTTTGTTCCGCGATAACCTTTGGCTAAAGCTAGTATTTTCTTGCGTTTATTTAAACGCTTATTTCCACGTCTTACTCTTGGCATAATTTCACACTCCTTATCAGTTGTTCAAAGGCAAAAGTAAAAAGTAAAAAGTAAAAAATAATTGCTGAAATATTTAAAAATATTATTTTTTTTACCTTTTTACTTTTACCTTTTTACTTTTTATTATTTTCTTCCATACGGCAGCATTTGTTCAACCAATTTTTGGTCGGCTTTTGCAACGTATGTGTCAATATCTAATTTCCTTTTTCTCTTAGCACTTTTCTTAGTCAAAATATGACGAGCGTGCGATTTTCCGCGTTTAAATTTACCGCTCGCGGTTTTACGAAAACGCTTTTGAGCACCTTTATGTGTTTTTAATTTTGGCATAATTTTTAATACTTCCTTTTAAAATTTTTGTTTATAAATTAAGTTTTCTTCGGAGAAAGAATGATAAACATCTGATAACCTTCCATTTTTGGTCGGACTTCAACATCAGCAATATCTTTTAAATCCTTATGAAGCCGTTCCAGTATTTCCGCTCCGAGTTCGCGGTGAGACATTTCCCGTCCGCGGAATGAAATAGTGCCGCGAACTTTATCACCGTCTTCGATCCAGCCTCTCGCACGTTCCATTCGATATTGATAATCGTGGTCATCGGTTGCCGGGCGGAATTTGATTTCTTTAACCGAAACAGTAGTTTGTTTTTTCTTCGCTTCCTGCTGTTTTTTCTTTTCCTCGTAAAGAAATTTTCCGTAATCAATTATTCTGCACACCGGCGGTTTTGCTTGCGGGGCAATTTCTACAAGGTCAAGCCCGATGTCGCGTGCCTTGGCGATAGCATCGCGGGTGTCCATAACCCCAATCTGTTCGCCGTGTTCATCAACGACGCGAACTGCCGGAATGCGAATTCTTTCATTTGTGCGGTGTGCGGGTCCTCTGAATCTTTTACCGCGATTTCTATTATATCTTTTAGCTATTTTTCTACCTCCAAAAAATTTTAGTAATTACTAAACTGTAAAAGTAAATTTTAATCCCACAGTTATTAACTTATATCATTTTCCAACGCACGGCTTTCT
The DNA here is from genome assembly GCA_030859345.1 of Acidobacteriota bacterium. Classification (GTDB taxonomy): domain Bacteria; phylum Acidobacteriota; class Blastocatellia; order Pyrinomonadales; family Pyrinomonadaceae; genus Aridibacter. The sequence goes on from JALZKH010000018.1 coordinate 5,297, forward strand.
TTTAAACTTCGTGCTTTTTCAATAAATTCCTCAAGCGAAAATGTTCCCAAATCGCCCTTCGTTCGATCACGAACTGCAACCATATTTTCTTCCAGCTCCTTATCGCCCAAAATGAGCATAAACGGAACTTTTTGAACTGTCGCTTCCCGAATCTTCGCACCGATTTTATCACTTCTTGAGTTTAATTCAACACGAAATCCCGCTTGTTTGATCTCTTCGGCAACTGATTCGGCATATTCGTTGATTCTGTCCGTAATCGGCAAAACTGAAATCTGCACCGGCGAAAGCCAAAATGGAAATGCTCCGGCAAAATGTTCGATCAAAACTCCGAAAAATCTTTCGACCGAACCGAATAACGCACGATGAATCATTACGGGGCGATGAGTTTCGTTGTCTTCGCCTTTATACTCCAGTTCAAATCTGTTCGGCAAATTAAAATCAATCTGAATCGTGCCAAGCTGCCAGGTTCTGCCGATAGCGTCCTCAATTTTAATATCTATCTTCGGACCATAAAAAGCCGCTTCACCTTCGATTCTTTCATAAGAAATATTTTTCGAATTCAAGGCTTCGGCAAGTTTTGCTTCGGCGTGTTCCCAATCTTCATCTTTACCGAGATATTTTTCCGCTTTATCGTCGCCGCGAACCGATAATTCAAATTTGACTTTATCAAAACCGAAAGTTTCAAAAACCATCAAAGCAAAATCCAGACAATCGGTAACTTCTGCACTAAGTTGATCGGGACGAACAAAAAGATGTGCGTCATCAACCGTAAAACCTCTCGCCCGCATCAAGCCCTGCAAAGTTCCCGAAAGCTCGGCACGATAAACAGTTCCCATTTCCGAATATCTCTGCGGCAAATCTCTGTAAGAACGCGGACTAGATTTGTAAATTCCGATATGAAACGGACAGTTCATCGGTTTTAAGCGATATTCTTCGTCCTCAATCGTCGTCGGAGCATACATCGAATCGCCGTAATTTTGCTCGTGTCCGCTGAGTTTCCAAAGTTCACGTTTAGCAATATGCGGCGTATAAACAAAGCTGTAACCGCTTTTGTTTAATTCACCTTTGAGAAAATTCTCCATTTCCATACGGATTATGCCGCCTTTCGGATGCCACAAAACCAAACCTTTTCCGTAATCATCATCAATTGAAAATAAATCCAATTCCTGTCCGAGTTTGCGATGGTCACGCAATGCCGCTTCTTCGCGTTGTTTTACCCATTTGTCGAGTTCTTCCTGCGAGAAAAACGCCGTTCCGTAAATCCTCTGCATCTGATCGCGTTCAGCATCGCCTTTCCAATAAGCCCCGGAAATCGCCAGCAATTTAAACGCCTTTAATTTCCCGGTATGCGGAACGTGCGGACCTAAACAAAAATCTATAAACGGCGAATCATCTATGTAATAAATGCTCGCGTCTTCGCCTTCGACCTTTTCCTCGACCAATTCAGATTTAAGCGGCTCAATACGTTCTTTGAAAATATCTAAGATCTCATTTTTTGAAATTACATCACGGCGATATTTTAAATTCTGTTTCGCCATCTGCGACATACGTTTTTCGATCTTCGGCAGATCGTCTTCCGAAAGCGGTTCGGGCGTAATTACATCATAATAAAACCCGTAACGCGGGTCTTCCATCAAAGCCGGACCAACACCGAGTTTTGTTCCCGGATACAAATCCAAAACCGCCGAAGCCAGTAAATGTGCAGTCGAATGACGTAATAATTCCAAGCCCTCGTGTGTGTCGGGCATTATCGGTTCTAACGAAATCACTTCGTTCGAGGCGGGAAGTTCACGATTTAAATCATATTCTTCGCCGTTAACCTTCGCCGCTAAAACTTTTTTTGAAGCATTTCTGTCAAATGCTTTTATCGCTTCAAGCACAGAAACATTAGCTTCAAACTGCTTTGAATACTCGCCGTATTTTACGTTGATTTCACTCATTTTGTTAGCAATTTGTAATAGGTTATTGGTAATTGGTTTTATTTAAACAAAATATATTTTCGAAGCTTATATCGCTCCAAAATTCAGACAGAAAACCAATTACTTATTACTATCTTCCAACTACTTAAATTGATCTGATTTGATAAGAGCGACTTTGCTTTACATTGTTTAAAAAACAATGCAGATTTTACGTGCTTAGAAGCACGTCGTAGTTGTTTTTGTTGTTACTGCAAAGTTCTTTTCTAGCATCTTATCAAAAGTTTGAAAAAAAAATTGGTAGTCAGTATCAGATTTGAACTGATGACCCCTACCCTGTCAAGGTAATGCTCTACCGCTGAGCTAACTGACTCCACTTGCCGCTAATTAAAAAAAGCGAACATTTAAGATAGCTAAATTTTATATAAAATGTCAAGTTTTGATTGCAAACCGCTGGGACGGAATCTATAAGTTTAAACTAATACTTCTTTGAAAATTCTAACAATATGTTAAAATTAGAGAAATTTTAGATTTTGCTGAATTATGGTTTATCGCCTTTTAGCCGACATCATTTTAATTATTCATCTCTGCTATATTTTATTCGTAATATCAGGCGGATTCCTGATGCTGCGTTGGCGTTGGATTTGGAAACTGCATCTTCCCGCCGTGATCTGGGGCTTTTTGGTTCAGTATTTTATATGGATTTGTCCGCTGACCAATTGGGAAAATTATTTTCGTAAATTAGGCGGCGAAGCGGGTTATCAAGTCGGTTTTATAGACTACTTTATAACGCAGCTGATTTATCAAAATGTTTCTACCGAAATTCATTATGTGTTGGCAATTTTAGTTGTGAGTTTTAATTTTTTAATTTATTTATACATATTTTTCAGACCTAAAAAGTTGATTTAATCCGTTTAGATCACAAAAATTTGTATTTATTTATTATACAATAGACAAATATTTAAGAACTTTGCGGCTGTTAGTGGATAAAATGTAAAGGAATAAAATTTACAGGTTGAAATATACAAGCATTTAGTAACAAGAGGAATAAAAACAATGGAAAACAAAGAAAATAATTTGATTAAAGGAATTATCGCCGGAGCAGTTGCGGGATTAGTTGCAACTTATGTGATGACAAAATATCAAAATTTCTCGCAAGATATTATGAGCGATAATGATGAAGATTCAAAGGATAGCGGCGATCCGGCAACCGTTAAAGCGGCAAATATGATTACGAAAAATGTCTTTGATCACAAATTGGAAAAAGACGAAAAAGAAATAGCCGGACAAACGATACATTATTTGATGGGCGGAGTTTCGGGGGCGATCTTGGGAGCATCAGCCGAATATACGGAACTTGCCAAAATGGGCGGCGGACTGCCTTTTGGAACGGCGGTCTGGGCAATTGCCGATGATATTATTGTTCCCGCACTCGGACTAGCCAAATCTCCGACGCAGACATCGCTTTCAACTCACGCTTATGCCTTAACTTCGCATTGGGTTTACGGTTCGGTTTCTGAATATGTCAGAAGAGCAATTAGAAATATGTTGTAAAAAATTACAAAATTAGGAAAATCTACGGTAAACAATATTTAGCTTTTACTAAAATAATTTATGATTAAAGCCTTTATTTTTGATATAGACGGCACTTTGATTGATTCAAACGCCGCTCACGCCGAAACATGGAAAATTGCATTTAAAAAATACGGCAAAGACGTAACTTTCGATGAAATGAAAAAACTGATCGGAATGGGCGGCGATAAAATCTTGGAAAAATATTTAACTGAAAAAGAAAACAAGGACTTTGGCAAAGACTTAGAAGATTTTCGCGGGGAACTTTTTCGCAAGGAATACTTGCCTGATATAAAACCGTTTCCAAAAGTTCGTGAACTTTTTCAGAAAATTTTGGACGACAACAAACAAATCGCTCTCGCTACTTCCGCTGAAGAAGAAGATATTGAAAAATATAAAGAAACCGCCAACATAAAAGATTTGATAGAAAAAGAAACCTCGTCGGATGATGTCGAAGAATCAAAACCCGATCCCGATATTTTTGAAGCGGCGTTTAAGAAATTAAAAGATGTCGAAAAAAATGAGGTTATGATTATCGGCGATACCGTTTGGGACGCAAAAGCCGCCGTTAAATGCGGTATAAAAATTATCGGAGTTGAAAGCGGCGGATGGACGGCTGAGAAATTATATTCCGAAGGCTGTGTCAAAGTTTATCGGGAAATTGGGGAGATTTATGATAGATTTGATGATGTCATTGAAATCTCTGCAAAGTTTGAAAAATCTCACAAATAGAGAAAAACCGATTACCCGCAATAAACGCGAAAGAATGCGAAAAAAAGAAATTACACGATTAATACACATATAACATATAAGTGGATTAAATGATTTTCTTTATATGTGTTTAACTTGTGAAAAGGCAATCACGGGACGGTTAAATTTCTTTCTATTCAGGACTTTTCTTCTGCTTTTTTTCGCGTCTTTTTCGCGTTTATTCACGGGCAAAAAATTCTTACAAACTTGTTTATTGAACAAACTGAATTTATCCTATTCAAAAATATTCAATAAATATTATGAAACGAAATATTAAAGCTCCAACCGGCACGAAACTTACTTGCAAAAACTGGCTTTCCGAAGCCGCTTATCGAATGATTCAGAATAATCTGGACGCTGAAGTCGCATTTGATCCTGACAACTTAATCGTTTATGGCGGACGCGGAAAGGCGGCGAGAAATTGGGAAAGTTACGATGCGATCTTGGAATCACTAAAAAATCTCGAAGCGGATGAAACTTTGCTTGTGCAATCGGGAAAACCTGTTGCGGTCTTTAAAACTCATACTGATGCACCGAAGGTTTTGATCGCAAATACGAATATCGTTCCGCATTGGGCGACGCAAGAACAGTTTGACCACTTTGAGAAAGAAGGTTTGATGATGTATGGACAGATGACGGCGGGGAGTTGGATCTATATCGGCACGCAGGGAATTTTGCAGGGAACTTATGAAACTTTCGGCTCGCTTGCAAGGTTAGAAGGTTGGGGAAGCCTGGCGGGGAAATTTGTTTTAACGGCGGGACTTGGCGAAATGGGCGGGGCTCAGGCTCAGGCGATCACGTTTAATGGCGGAGTCGGTTTGCTTGTGGATGTTGACCCGTGGCGAATCGAACGGCGTTTGCAAATGAAACAGGTTGATACATCAGCAAAAGATTTAGATGAAGCTTTAATAATGGTCAATGAATCGGTCGAAAAACGCGAAGCGAGATCAATCGCCCTTTTGGGAAATGCAGCGGAAGTTCATCAAGAGATTTTGAAACGCGGCATTATTCCCGATGTCGTTACAGATCAGACTTCCGCACACGATGTTTTGTATGGTTATATTCCCGTCGGGCTGTCTTTGGAAGAAGCCGAGAACCTTCGCAAAACAAACCAAGCCGAATACGAAAAACGTGCGATGGATTCGATGGCGACTCACGTTGAAGCAATGCTTGAATTCCAACGCAAAGGCTCAATCGTCTTTGATTACGGCAATAATCTACGCCAACGTGCAAAAGACGCGGGCGTGGAAAACGCCTTCGATTATCCCGGATTTGTTCCCGCCTACATCCGCCCGCTTTTCTGCGAAGGCAAAGGACCTTTCCGCTGGGTCGCACTCTCCGGCGAAAAGGAAGACATATACAAAACCGACGAAGCGATTATGAATCTCTTCCCCGAAAACGATCATCTTTCGCGTTGGCTGACATTGGCACAAGAACAGGTCGAATTCCAGGGTTTGCCCGCCAGAATCTGTTGGCTCGGCTACGGCGAACGTGCTAAAGCCGGCTTAAAATTAAACGAAATGGTCGCCGACGGCACGCTCAAAGCCCCAATCGTCATCGGCAGAGATCACCTCGATTGCGGAAGCGTAGCGAGTCCGAACCGCGAAACCGAAGCGATGAAAGACGGCTCAGACGCAATCGCCGATTGGGTTTATCTTAACGCATTGATAAACGCCGTCGGCGGTGCAACTTGGGTTTCACTCCACCAAGGCGGCGGAGTCGGCATCGGCTATTCACTCCACGCCGGACAAGTAATCGTCGCCGACGGCACACCGGAAGCCGCCAAAAGAATCGAAAGAGTTCTCACCACCGATCCCGGAATGGGCGTTGTCCGCCACGTTGATGCGGGTTATACGGAAGCGATTGAATTTGCTGAAAAGAATGATATTAAAATTCCGATGCTGAAATAAAATTATGACGAAACTTAAATTTGATCTGCTCGATGATGAATCGGCAATGGAAACGATTGAAACGGTCGGGAATTTAGCCGATGAAAACGATATTGATTGGGCTTTAGCGGGCGGTTTAGCCGTGATTCTTTACGGTAGCGACCGATTAACGAAGGATGTTGACATCATCGCATCAAAAAAACTCCCGCTCAAAAGTGAAGGAAATTTAGTTCAGGGCGGTGAGCGTTACACAGTCAAGACGGCAAGAAGAACGGTCGCCGTTGACTGGATTACGAGAAATGACGAAGCTAAGAAATTTTATCAACAAGCCTTAAAAGATGCCGTGATGATTGCCGATACGCCGATTCTCACGCCTGAATGGTTGGTCATTTTGAAATACATTGCCGGACGTTTCAAAGATCAGGAAGATGGAGTTTTTCTATTGCGAAAAAAAGGTTTAGTGAATCGAACTAAAGTAAAAGAAATGATTATCAACATCGGAAGCGTCGAAACTTGGGCGGCTTTCAAATCCGGCTTAGAGCGTTGGTATGACTTAGCCGACGGTAGAACACAACCTGTCAAAGAAGGCTATATTGATTCTTAACTCAATCAAAACAAACTCGCCACTCCACGCCGGACAAGTCATCGTCGCCGACGGCACACCCGAAGCCGCCAAACGAATCGAAAGAGTTCTCACCACCGACCCCGGAATGGGCGTTGTCCGCCACGTTGACGCGGGCTATGACGAAGCGACCCGATTTGCAGAGAAAAATGATATTAAAATTCCGATGCGGAACAATTCATAAAATGTATTAAGGTTGGTGTTTGTGAAGAAATGGAAAATTTACTCTTTAAGGCACCTCAAAAACTTTGCTCGCTTTTACAGGACATGTCGGATGATTTTCCGTCTTTGCTGGAAAACAATCTCGTCGGCATTTATCTTAGAAGCTGTTTTAAAACTCAAAAAGGCTTTAATCGGCGAAGCATCAATCGCATCATTGCGATCTGAATCATCGTTTCGCTTGTTTTTGTAAACCGTTCATAGTCTTTCGATAATCGCCGATGATTATTGAGCCACGCAAATGTCCGCTCGACTACCCAACGTCGCGGCAACACAACAAATCCTTTCATATCGTCCGAACGCAAAACTACTTCTAAACAACAGCGAAAGCGTATCTTAACCCATTGGATAATCAATCCGCGATAACCGCCATCAACCCATATTTTTCGCAATTTCTTGCGATGCACTCCAAAGGTGCGAAGCAGTTTCTTCAACCCATCGCGGTCTTGAACGCAAGCCGTCGTCACGATCAAAGCGACCATTAAACCGAGCGTGTCAACCAAAATATGGCGTTTGCGTCCCATTATCTTCTTGCCCGCATCAAAGCCACGCGACGACGGCACGGCAGTTGTCTTAACCGACTGTGAATCCAACGATCCGGCTGTCGGATGCTTGTGTCGTCCTTTTTTCTGACGCACATCCGCACGCAAAGTTTCGTGAAGTTGAAACCACAGTCCTGATTCTTGCCACGCCCTAAAATAACCATAAACGGTTTGCCACGGTGGATAATCATTCGGAATAAATCGCCACTGACAACCCGTAAATAGTAGATATAATACGGCATTAACGACTTGGCGAAAATCAATTTCACGAGGTCTGCCGGTGGCTTTTGGTTGTGGAAACAAATCTTTGATATGATTCCATTGACTATCAGTTAAATCAGTTGGATATTTTTTCACAAAAACAATTTTCCAAAATTGACCATCTGATAGTCAAATTACCCTGTTTTTTGAGTTTTAAAACAGCTTCTTAATTTAAATCCTAATTGCCGTTTACCATTTTGCCGTCCGATACATTTTCGATTTGCAGTTTCGGAAAACCGACAATATCATAAGTCGCCGATGCGATGCCGATGCCTTCCGCGTCAAAACCTTCGAGCATATCGCGGCTGATCGCGTCTTTGACATCGCGCACTTTATGTTCGCTGACGATAAAGAGAATCGTCAATTCGAGCCAGTTGTCGGTGATTCGGTAAAATACTTTCGGCTCGAAATCGTTGATGTTGACAAAATACTCTTCTTCCAGTTTTTTCATCGCCGTTTCGCTCAATTCGCTGATTTTCAAAACGTGGCGGTTGGTCGCCGAAATCATAATTTCTTCGGCTTTTTTGCGTTTGTCTTCGTAAGTAACCGGAATCGTGATTTCTTCCCAGATAAACGGAAAATCGCGCGTGTAATTAAAAATCGGCTCGTCAAAAATCTTGTTATTGGCGACGGTGACAATTCTTCCCGTGAATTGGCGGCTTTTGACCCACATTGCGGGATCGGCGTTTTGCACGGACGGTGGTTGTCCCATTTCCATAATCGTCGTCTGAATAAAGCCCAAACCGATGACATCGCCGCGCACACCGCCCATCGAAATTCTATCGCCGACGGTGAAATTTCTGCCGCGCAGAATGACGATATATCCGGCGATTGACGAAACGACTTTTTGCAGAGCAAAGG
>JALZKH010000108.1 GCA_030859345.1 Acidobacteriota bacterium
GGAACACATCATCCGGCATTTGAAGATTTTCCGTATCTTGAGCGAACGGTATCGCAATCGCCGCCGCCGATTTATGCTGCGAGTTAATCTGATAGCCGGATTGTATAATTATGCAATTGAACATTAATTTACTTTTTCAAGAGGTCTAATGATAATAATTAGAATTGAAAGTTTTTTCATAGCTACACAAAAATATGAATGGTAATCACGTTCAGAGTTCAAACTAATGGTCTTTGAAAACTTAATGTTCCAATCCGATTTTAGCCAATGAAATTGGCGATAGCATAAAGCCTAGTGTGGAGCGAAGCGGAACGCTAGGTTATTGATACGTATAGGTTTAGAGCCATCGAAGATGGCGACAGATTTTGAGCTTGTGCTGTCGCCCTTTATCAAGGGCTTTGTCGTTTGTTGCACATTTGACCTAGCTCTCACGAGCTAGGCTTTATGCTATCGCCCGTTATCACGGGCTAAAATCAAACAGATTTATTGATACATTAAATTTTCAAAAACCACTATTTTATAAAAACCGCCGTGCTTCGCAGGGGTTTTTTGCACGCTGAAGCGTGAACTCTAAACAGTTTATTCTACCCAATCCCCAATGAAAACATTTGTGTCGCCTTGTGTTTCGGCGTTTCTGTTTGATGCAAAAACCAGTTTTTTGCCGTCGGGCGAGAACATCGGGAAACCGTCGAAAGAATCATAAGTTGTGATTCTTTCTAATCCTGTGCCGTCCGTGTTGACCATTAACAGATCAAAATTTCGTTTGCGTTCGTCATCGGCGAAATTGTTTGACGAGAAGATCAATTTTTTGCCGCTTGGATGGAAAAACGGTGCAAATGATGCCGCTCCTAATGTTGTTATCTGGCGTTTATTTGTGCCGTCGGCGTTCATAATCCAGATTTCAAAATTGTTCGGTTCGATCAGATCGTTTGCCAGACGGTCTTTGTATCGGGCGATTTCCGCTTCGGTTTTCGGGTGATATGAACGATAGACAATTTGTTTATTGTCCGGCGAGAAAAACGCTCCGCCGTCATAGCCGAGTGCAGTCGTTAAACGCTTGACGTTTTTTCCGTTTTTGTCCATTACATAAATATCCAGATCGCCGTCGCGGGTTGATGTAAAGACGATTTTTTTGCCATCGGGCGAAATCGTCGCTTCGGCATCGTAGCCTGCGGTTTTGGTTAATTGCTGCGGATTTGAGCCGTCGGGTTTTGCCGTGAAAATATCGTAGGTCGGATAAATTGCCCAGACGTAACCTTTTGAAAAGTCGGCATTCGGCGGACATTCCTTGCTTCCCAAATGCGTTGAAGCATAGAGAATTTTGTCGCCGCCTTTATAAAAATATGAACAGGTTGTTCTGCCCATTCCGGTCGAAACCATTTTTACATTTGAACCGTCAATGTTCATCGTGTAAATCTGGTCGCAGCCGCGTCCGTCGCGTTTTGATTGGAAAATCAATTGTTTCCCGTCCGAAGAAAAATACGCCTCGGCATTTTCGCCGCCGTTGGTTAATTGTTTAATGTTTTTAAGATGCTTTTCGCCTTCAAAATTTAAGTTGCTTTCTTGAGCGAAAATACTTGTTGATAAAATTACTACGGTAATTAAAAATGCCAAAAACTTCATAATTGATTTGTTGTGTTAGTTTAATAAATTGTAATCCTAACATTTTTCGCCTGTTTTCAATAAGCGGCAAAAAATGAAAAATGTCATAGAAATATATTCCTAAAACTTATTATTTGGAGTTTGTCATACGAATAGATGCAGACTTTAATCAATTAATTTGCTAAATTATTGCATCCGAAATACATCATTCAGCGAATAAAAATAATAGAAGACATCCTCCGCTGTAACCGAATTTAAATTTTTAGAAAAATTAGTAATAGAAGAAAATGACATTTGAAACAAATCAAGATGTATTAAACTGGTATGAGAGCCAGCAACGTGCTTTGACCAAGGAATTTATTGACGAAATCCCTTGGAATGAAGTGAAAAATTACCAGTTTGACGAGCGTTTGATTCCTGTTCTGATGTATATGCGTGATGTCGAGATTTTGACCGATATGTTTCATCAGGAACTTGTCGGCACGCCGACGGGCAAAGACCCCGTAATCAGCAAATTTATGGAGCGTTGGCAGGTTGAGGAAGCGACGCACGGCGAACTTATCAACAGATTTTTGGGCGAAGCGGGAGTTGAAATAAGCGACAATTGGAAGGATGAAGTTAAAGACAGTGTTTCGGGTTTTTACCATTTTTATACGCGGATTTTAACGGGTTTGACCAACTGCGTCGGGAAAAAATTTACGGCGACACATATGACTTTCGGCACGATCAACGAACTCTGCACGGCACAGGGTTATCGGCGTTTGATAGAGTTGGCGGATCATCCCGTTTTAACGCATATTTTAACGGCAATTATCCGTGAAGAATCCGTTCACACACAATTTTATCTAAGCGTCGCAAGGCTTGAACTAAACCAAAGCGATTTTGCTCAAAAAGTCGCACGTTTTATTGTCGAAAAATTCTGGCGACCCGTCGGAACAGGAACAAGACCGCAGGAATTAGCCGATTACACGATTGCAAAACTTTTCGGCGACGCAGAAGGACTCGAATGGATTGATCGTCTTGTAACGCAAAAAATCCATATGCTTCCGGGATTTGACGGGATTACAAGAATTACCGATAAAATTGGAAAAATCGGACGGGAAACAAACACCAACGAATTTAGTTTAGCCGGAATTTAATCTAATTCAGATCGAAAAGAAGGAGCAGACTCAAAGACTTTGAGTCTGCTCCTTCTTTTTATCTTAACCATATCAAACAAGTTCAATTTAGAAAGTAACATCCGGCGGATATTCGGGGATCGGTTCGGGTGGTGTCGGAACGGGTTCGGATTCGGGAACCGGGTCTTGAACCGGATATGGATCGGGATTTGTCGGCGGCGGCGGCTCTTCAACCGGCGGCGGTGTGGGTTCACGGGTTGGTTCTTTCGGCTCGTCATCTTCATTTAATTTTTCCAAATTATTCATAATTTTTTCTCCTTCTATTTTCCAGTCTTTTAAATAGGCTGACTAAATTTAATTTTATGCCGCTTTGGCTGAAACTGCAAATTATTTTTTCGATACTGTGGATATTACGCTTTCCAAAGAAAGAACAATGGTTAATAATTAATTTTTCGAGATCGTCCAAGTCTGAAAAAAGCTAAATTTTGAGGAAATTCCAGAGTGTTTGATAGTTTCAGCATTCGACATTTTATTTTTTTTCTAAAAAAGTATAAATTATGCTTGCTCTCCGTTGGAAAAACACGAGCCTTTAGGTGTATGCTTATAGGTTAAGTGTTTGATGCGAAAGTCTTACCTTGAAAGTTAGGCTCAAGCGGTTTTTGAGAATGGCTGTCCTTTTAAAAACGGACATATTTATACAAGAAAATAATTTAATAAACGGATATTTTAGAAAATGGCATTTAAGTCTATATTTAGTATGTTTTCGAGTGATTTGGCGATTGACTTGGGGACGGCAAACACACTCGTATATGCGAAGGGACGCGGCATAGTTGTCAGCGAGCCTTCAATCGTCGCAATCAATAAAGTTACAAATCAGGTCGAAGCGGTCGGACGCGATGCGAAAGAAATGCTTGGGCGGACACCGGGAAATATCGTGGCAATTCGCCCGATGAAAGACGGCGTAATTGCAAACTTTGAAGTAACCGAAAAAATGTTACAGCATTTTATACGCAAGGCACACAACGGAAAAAGCTGGGTGCGTCCGAGAGTTGTGATCGGGATTCCTTCAGAAATTACGCAGGTTGAGCGTCGTGCGGTCGAAGATTCGGCATATCGTGCAAAAGCGAGCGAAGTTTATCTGGTTGAAGAAGCGATGGCGGCGGCGATCGGTGCAGGACTTCCGATCACCGAACCGCACGGAAATATGGTTGTTGACATCGGCGGCGGGACAACGGATATTGCCATCATTTCGCTTTCGGGAATCGTTTATTCGCGTGCGGTGCGTATCGCGGGAAATGAAATGGACGAATCCATCACGCAATTTATCAAACGCAAATATAATTTGCTTATCGGTGAACGAACCGCAGAAGCGATCAAGATCGCACTCGGTTCGGGGTTTCCTCTGGAAGAATCGCTTTCGATGGAAGTTCGCGGACGTAATTTGATCGAAGGAATTCCGAAAACAATTACGATCACCGACGAAGAAATCCGCGAAGCACTTTCAGATTCGGTTTCGACAATCGTTAATGCGGTTCGCGTTGCGTTAGAGCGAACTCCGCCTGAACTTTCAGCCGACATTGTCGAACGCGGAATAGTTTTAACCGGCGGTGGTGCATTGCTCAAAAATCTCGATAAACGTCTGATGATCGAAACGGGTTTGCCCGTGGTCGTGTCCGATGATCCGCTCTCCTCGGTAGTCTTAGGCACAGGAAAAATGCTCTCAGATATAGAACTTCTCAAGCGTGTGAAATGGGACAATTCCCTGATGACGGGAAGCTAAGATTAGTGGTTAAGTGGAGAGTGGTAAGTGGTAAGTATAAAAACCACTCTCCACTCTCCACTCTCCACTCTCCACTCAGAAATGGCAGTAGAAAGAACTCAGAAAGAAGTTTGGAAATTAACGCCTTGGCTGCTGATTATCTTGCTTTTGGGTAATTTTATCTTAATGGCATATGATGCCAGAGCGGATAATAAACAGCGGGTGATACGGGTTTGGACTCAAGCTGCCGCTCATTTTATACAATCTCCAATTACATCTGTCGGAAGTGGTATAACAGGATTTTTCGGGTCGGTTGCAAATCTGCGTTCTGCTCAATCGGAAAATGACATATTAAAACAGAAAATTCAGGAATTGGCAGTCAAGGTTCAGGAAAGTCAGGAACTTACCGAAGAAAACGAAAGACTCAAAAACCTTCTCGAATTAAAACAACAATCGGATATTGATGTCAAAACCGCTCAGGTTATCGGGCGTGATACTTCCGCTTGGTTTGATACGGCGATTATTAATTTAGGTTCTTTAGACGGCGTTAAATTAAATATGCCGATTGTTGTCAACGGCGGTTTGGTCGGCAGAGTTACCGCTGTCAGTCCTCTGACTGCACAAATTGATTTGATTACCAGAGATAAATCGAGATTAGGCGGAGTTGTCGGGGAAATCGGTAATTCAAATGCTCTGGGAATTGTCAGCGGTACGAGCGATAAAAATCTCTTGGAAATGAAATATGTGCAGGGATATGTTGAGGTTAAAAAAGGCGATTTTGTTTATACAACGGGACAAGAGGGAATCTATCCGCCGGGGTTAAAACTCGGTCAGATAGTTGAAGTTCGTTCAGGTTCGGTAACCACCCCGCATCAAATATTTATCAGACCTACCGCAAAACTTACCTCGATGCAGGAAGTTGCAGTTTTGCTCTACACGCCGCCGCCGCGTCCTAAATACGAAGAATATTTGCCGAATGCGGTAAAGGACGAGGAGAAAGCAGAAGGCAGCGGCAGCAGCATCGGCAGTAATAGTAACGAAAGATGAAAAACTGACAATTATTATGGAACAGGTAAAAATCACAATAGCGTTAATAATTGCCGTCCTGCTTCAATGGACACTTCGCAATGTATTTCCGCCTTTTATTTATGTGGATTTTCCTTTAATAATTATCGTTTATGCCGCACTGCAAAGAAATTCGATCAGAGCAATCCTTTTCGGGACGTTTGCGGGTCTTGCGGTTGATGCTTTGAGCGGCGGACTTTTAGGAGCGAATGCCTTCTCTAAAACATTGATTGCATACATAGTTTCGGAGATTGCGAGGCGTGTTTATCTTGACAACCTTTTGCTCAGAATTCCCGTCATAATTGCTGCTTGTTTCTTGGATAATTTGGTTTATTACGGTATGCACAAATTACTTGGACAGGAATTAGTTAGTCCGCTTTTTGTAACAATTGGATATACTCTTATCGGAACAACAATTGCGGGAACGATTATTTATTTATTTTTGGACAGTTTTTCTTCCGGTAGTTTCAGAAGTCGGAAACGTGATATGCTCACGCCCCGCCGACAAACCCGCAGACGTAATCCGATTCGGTTGGACCGGAAATAAGCAACAGACGGATAATTGAAAAATGAGTAACGGATAATATAAATAATGGCAATCTGCCTTTGATTATCAAGGTCTTCTTTTTTTACTTTTCACAAAAAATCTATGAAGTTACACGATTATTCACAAAATTTATCAATTCGAGTCGGCACGATTCAGGTGATTGCCTTTATTTTGCTGACGGTTCTCGGCGTGAGGCTTTATTATCTGCAGATAAATAAAGGTGATTATTATGCTGACAGGGCTGAAAATCAACGAATTCGGCTGATAAAAATTCCAGCACCACGCGGAGCGATCTTCGACCGCAAAGGTAAACTTCTGGTAGATTCACGCCCGACTTATAATGTAACTCTAAATAGCGATCCGGTAAAAGGTGTCAAAATCGCCGATAGATTAGACCTTTATGCAGAGGGTTTGCAGGTTGAAAAAGAATTTCTGGAAGAGAGAATAAAATTACTTAAAACACGCCCCGATTATGAAACTCTTGTCCTAAAGGAAAATGCAACTTTGCAGGATATAACCTGGGTTGAAGCACACTCTCTGGAATATCCCGAACTTCGTGTCGAACTCCAGCCGCAGAGATTTTATCCGCATGGCGAAACACTTGCTCACGTAATCGGCTACGTCGGAGAAATTAGTCCGAAGCAGCTTGAGAAACCGGAGTATCAGGAAAAAGGTTTCCGCCCCGGCGACATTATCGGCAAAGGCGGTTTAGAACAACATTATGACGAATACTTACGCGGAATTCCGGGTTACAGAAAAGTAATCGTTGACAGCCGCGGAAGAATTCAAAGCGAAATTGCATCAGTTCCGCCGCAATCAGGACAGGATTTATACACTACAATTGATCTTGATCTACAAATGGTCGCGGAACAACAACTTGCCGAATCGCCGAGTAAAAGGGGAACAATTATTGCGATGGACCCGCGGGACGGCGGAATTCTGGCGATGGCTTCCGCACCTTCGTTTGACCCGAATGTTTTTGTGCGTGGAAGTGCAACGAAAGAAGGCAGAAAGCAAATTGCGGCATACTGGCAAAATGAAGAACGTCCGCTTTATAACCGGGCGATTCAAGGGCGTTATCATCCCGGTTCGACTTGGAAAATCCCCGAATCGGTTGCCGGATTAAATCAGGGAGCGATTACGGTTGCCAACTCGAATCTGGTCTGCGGCGGCGGCATACAGATCGGCAACAAATTTACGAGATGTATGGGAAGCCACGGAACTCCTCCGCTTGATTATGCGATCACAAAATCCTGCGACGGTTATTATTACCGTTTAGCTTTGAAATTGGGAATTAAAGGTTTGATCAAAATGGTCGAAGATTTCGAATATGACAAGCGTTCGGGCGTTGATCTGCCGAATGAGAATATCAGTCAAACACCGAAAACCTGGTTGCCTTATGTAATAAAACATGAGGGTTCCTGGAAAGAGATACGGTCGGTTTATGCAGGTATCGGACAAGATACGGTGGTCGTTACCCCGATTTCTATGTTGCGAGCGGTTTCAAGTGTTGGAATTGGCGGCAAATTGCAGGTTCCGCATTTTATGCAGGAATTCAAACCGATCGGTGCAATTGGTGAAAAGAATTCGCCGAATTATGTTCCGGCAAGAGCTGACGTAAAATATCAACAGCCTGAACTAAAGGTTGTTAAAATGACACCGGAGCAGAATAAAATGGTTCTGGACGGAATGTGGGGCGTGGTCAATGGCGGCGGAACAGCGGGACGCATTAAAATGGAGGATTTTGAAATCGCCGGAAAAACCGGAACGGCACAAAATTCGGAGCTCAATTCGGGCGGTGCAAAAGATCACGCCTGGTTTGTCGGTTTTGCTCCGGCTTATGCACCTGAGATTGCTGTTATCGCATTAATCGAAAACGTAGGTTTCGGCGGAACGTATGCCGCCCCCGCAGTTAAAGCTATTTTTGAAACTTATGTCCACGACGGAATTCCTCCAACTGAAGAAGGATTAAAAGAAAATAAAACGGTAGCAAAAAATCATTAATTTTTTATCAAATAAATTTTGAGTATCTGAGAAAAAAATGGCAGCGATTTTTGAAACAAAACAATTAAGAGATTTTGATTGGCTGACGGCATTTTTAGCTGTGGCGATAGTTTGCTTTGGAATATGGCAGATTTATAATGCACAACCGATTTATGACTCTATTTATTCAAGTTACTGGTTTAAGCAGGTAATCGGTTTAGTTATTGCTTTGGTTGGAATGGTAATTATCGCCGCGATGGATTATCGGCGGATAATTGATGCCGCTCCATTTATTTATGCAGTCGGACTTATTCTTCTGATTTTGGTTTTAATTCCGGGATTGGGAGTCAAAGTCAACGGGCAGAGAGCCTGGCTGGCAGTCCCCTTTATCGGACGTTTTCAGCCATCGGAGTTTGTAAAAATCCCGACCGTTTTAATGCTGGCAAAATATTTCGGTAACCGGCGGGACGGAAGTCTGCGGTTTAAGGAAATTTTTATCGGTGCCGGAATTTTGATTTTGCCCGTCGGTTTGATACTGCTTGAGCCGGATGCAGGACAGGTGATAACGTATTTTCCACTTTTAGCGGTAGTTTTGTTTTTATCGGCAGTCAAGATCAGATATGTCATCGGAGTTCTGCTTCTGTCTATGCTCTTTATTCCGTTATCATACATTATCGGTATTAATTCAGGATTTATTAAAGGTTATCAGAGAGAAAGAATCGAAGTTATTTTAGATCCCGAAAATGCCGATCCGCGGGGTTACGGGTATCATACTTTCCAGTCAATGATTACGGTTGGAAAAGGAAAATTAATAGGAATTCAGGGCGACCCGGAAACATCGCAGAGTGTTTTAAAATTCCTGCCCGAACCGCACACCGATTTTATTTTTGCGGTAACAGCAGAAAATACGGGATTTGTCGGGTGCATATCGCTTCTTCTGGCTTATGCACTGCTTTTATCGAGGCTTGTCGCCGGAGCGAGAGATGCTCCCGATAAGGTAGCGATGCTTGTGATTATGGCGATTGTCGGTGGAATGACTTTTCAAATATTTATGAATGTCGGGATGGTTCTGGGCTTTCTGCCTGTGATCGGTGTTCCTCTGCCGCTAATGAGTGCGGGACTTTCCGCTGTTTTGTCAACTTTTATAGCCATCGGATTTGTGATAAGTATAAAGATGCGGCGTTTTGTCAATTAAGGAGTTTTTTTCAAGTTATGGCAAGATCAATGATTTTTAGAAACAAAGAAGTTAAATCAATTGAGTCGAATGAATCGGAAAGGCGGAGTCTGTGGAAATTCGTATGGTTTCCGGTGGCTCTTCTGTTAGCTTTGGCGGCTGGCGGATTAACGGGCATTTTAGGCTCTTATTACTTAAATAATTCGCAATATGCCACCGAAGTTTCGGCACTTGCAACATATCGTCCGCCGCAGGTTACGAAGATTTATGCCGATGACGGCGAAACCGTTCTTGCCGAGTTTGCTCTCGAAAAACGCATTCCGATCAAGGAAAAAGATATTCCGCAGAATGTCGAAGATGCTCTTATTGCAATTGAGGACGTAAGATTTTATAACCATATAGGAATTGATCCGTATCGTATGGGCGGAGTTCTGGTTAAATTTATTACGACCGGAAGAAAGGAAGGTGCGTCCACGCTGACTCAACAGCTTACCAAAAATTTATTTTTATCCAGAGAACAAACTATCAGCAGAAAAGCCAATGAATGGATGATGTCGCTTGAGATCGAGCGTTTTTATACAAAGCGTCAGATTCTTGAAATGTATATGAACTATGTTTTTCTCGGTGCGGGTTCGTATGGATTTGAAGCGGGTGCAAGAACATATTTTTCCAAAACTTTAAAAGATTTGACTCTGGAAGAAGCGGCACTACTGGCGGCAATTCCGAAATCTCCCGAATATTCACCAACGCGAAATATGGAAAAGGCAAAGGATCGCCGCGACATTGTGTTGGATCAGATGGGAAAATATTTTCCCGAAAGATATTCGCAGTCGGAGATTAACACTGCCAAAGCAAAACCGATAAAACTCGCCGATTCTGCTTATTATCAGGCATTGCCAAAATCCACCGCGTGGGATTATCCGGTTGAAGAAATTCGTAAATATCTGGAAGACGAATATACAACCCGCGTCGCTCAAGGCGGACTTGAAGTTTATACGACAATAAATGTCGAGGCTCAAAAATTAGCCACCAGTTCGATTCGCAAAAGGCTTCGTGCTTACGACAGCGGAAGACCCTGGCGTTCGGATTATACGAATATTTTAGTTGATGATAATAATGAAGAATTAAAAGACCCGAAAGAGATCGAACGCCTTTTAGAATCATTTAAACACGCCGATTGGTATGGTGATGAATATGCCGAAGGTGAATATATCAAAGGTTTGATTATGAAGATGAATAAAGCCGATGATGAAGCCGAAATCCGTTTTGGGAAATATACTGCTTCTGTTACCAAACAAGATATGGGCAGAAGCAACAGCACACCGAATAAAGAATTTAAGATCGGATATTTGGGAGAATTTGAAGTTCTCGAAGTTGATGAGGAGAATGAAACTCTAAAAGTTAAATTAACTCAAACTCCCGAAGTTCAAGCCGCGATGACAACGCTCAATTCTAAAACAGGAGAAATCGTTTCGATGGTCGGCGGCTACGATTATCATTCGAGCAAATTTAACAATGCGACACAAGGATTGCGTCAAACGGGTTCTGCCTACAAGCCGTTTATTTATACAGCCGCCATCGAAGACGGAATTACCCCCGATATGATGGTCAGCGGTGCTCCGATCAGACGCGGCAGTTGGCAGCCGCATAATTACAACGGTTCTGTCAGCCATCCGAATGTTCCGATGAGAGTTGCTTTGGCAAAATCATATAATCTGGCAGCGGTTCATCTTCTTGAACAGGTCGGAGTTCAGACCGGAGCTCAAATGGTTCGCCGTTTCGGAATCACGCAGCCGATGGCTCCGAGTCTGCCTTCGGCTCTCGGTGCAAGTGAGGCATCACTTTTAGAAATGGTTTCGGCATATTCCGTCTTTCCGAATAAAGGTGTGCGGGTTCAGCCGCATTTTATTCGCAAAGTTTTAGACCGCGACGGGAAAGTTTTGGAAGAATGGGATAAGACAACCTATAAAGTTACGAGTGAATATGTTGCTTTATCAATGGTTGATATGATGCGTGGCGTAACAGCTGCCGGTGGAACTGCTTCGGGAGCAAATGCCGCCGGACATCAACTGGCTGGAAAAACAGGCACGGTTAATGACCACACAGACGTTTGGTTCATTGGTTATACGCCGACTTATGTTACGGGAGTTTGGATGGGAAATCCGAAACGTAAAACAAATCTCGGAAGCGGAATGACCGGCGGCGGCGGGGCTATGCCGTATTTTAATGATTTTATGAGCGAATTTATGAAAGACAAAGAGAAGGAAGTCTTTCCCGAGGCTCCCGATGTTCCGGCAGAAATCAAAGCACTTGTCGAACAACGCAAACGTGAGGAAATCGAAAAACTTGAAAAAGCCGAAGCTGAAGGCAGAAAACTCGGCATTAAGTTCGAAGCCGGACCGAAAAAATCCGGTAGCGGCATAAAAGAAGCTGGTGAGAATAAAACAATTACGCTTGAAGACCTGCAAAAGGGAGAAACCGAAGAAACTATTAAGCCGCCTCCGCCACTTCCTCCGACAGGTAATAACGATGGAGAGAAAACACCACCTAAAGTAACGCCAAAAACCGAAACAAATCCGCCCCCCGCGAAAACTCCGGCTCCAAACCCGCCGCCGCAGGAAGGAACAAAACGGAAAGGGAAAAAAGGAGATAATTAATATAAAATGTGATAAGTAATAGATGATATGACAATTTATGGTGTCATTTGCAAAATTACTTATCACTCTTTACTTATTACCTATCACTTTTTTTGCATTTATGAAACCATTTTTTCAGAGTATAAGTAAAATTTTGGCAGTTTTGTATTTGATAATTATTCATATACTCGCCATAGGTTTTATCTATGAAAAATGTTTTGCACCGGTTTTTACATTCAGCGAGCCTGAGGTTAAAAAAGTAGAAATCCCGACACAGCCGACGGTCTTGCCGACAATTCCGCAATACCCAACTGATAATTCAAATAACTCAAGTAATCAAAATACAAATCAGACTATTGTCACGCCTAAATTTAACGGACGATTGATGATTCCGGTTGTCGGGATAAGACGCGATCAGTTGGAAGATCAATTCAGCGATTCACGTTCAGAAGAGCGTGTTCATAATGCGATGGATATTATGGCACCGCTCGGAACTCCCGTGGTGGCGACATCCGACGGCGAAATCGTCAAATTTTTTGATAGTGACCGTGGCGGAATTACAATTTATCAATACAGTCCAGATAAACGCTATGTTTATTATTACGCACATTTGCAAAAACGGGCTGAGAATATAAAAGAAGGTGATTTTGTCAAACAAGGCAGGGTTATCGGTTATGTCGGCGATACGGGAAATGCCGGTCAGGGTAATTATCATCTGCATTTTGCGATTTCTATACTTGATGATCCGAAACGATATTTTGAAGGAAAAGATATAAATCCATACCCGCTGCTTAAAAATGGAATTGAATCTTTAAAATAGAAATTTTTATTATAACGTGTTCAATTAAACAGCAGATTTTGGATAGAAAGTTTAAAAATGTTATTCTAAAGCAATAATTTAATAAAAAAAGGGGAAGTTAAATGATCAAAAAAATAGTTAGTTACAAAACAAAACAGTTAGTATTTATTCTTTCGATTTGTATTGCGTTAATCGGCTGTGTTCCGGCGGACAATACAAATTCCGCGAACACAAACACCAATACAAATTCTGCATCGGAAAACACAAATGCAGACGATGATGCAAATATGAATGCAAACAGCGATATTTCTCTTTATACTGATGAAGAAGAAAATATCTCTGAAGAAGATGTCGAAAAAGGGCGTTTGGATCAGGATTGGAAAAAATTTGCTGAAATTGACTCGCCAACGGAGAAAAACAGCAAGCCAAACACGGAAAAATGGGGTGATATTAACGCGGAAAACCTCAACACTAAAGAGCAGTATTCACCGATTTCCGGCGGCGAAGGATCTTCGGTTCTGCGTACTCAACTGCTGCTTGACCGCACGAATTTTTCGCCCGGTATTATTGACGGAAAATGGGGCAAAAATACCGAAAAAGCCGTTTACTGGCTGCAAAAAAGTAATGGCATTCCCGCTCACGGAGAAGTTGATAAAAAGACTTTTGAAAAAATCATCGAACTTGCCGGAAAGCCCGACAAACTTATTGTCGAGCATAAATTAACGGCAAAAGATGTCGAAGGAAAATTTGAAAAACTGCCCGCCGATATTTACGAAAAGGCGAAATTGGATTGTATGTGCTACGAGTCGCTCGAAGAAAAACTCGCGGAGACATATCACATCTCGCCTGCACTTTTGAAACAATTAAATCCGAAGGTTTCCATTAAAGACTTAAAAGCCGGAGATACGATTATGATTCCGAATCTGGAAGGACAATCGGATAAATCCGGCGGAAGTGTCGCCCGCATCGTTGTGTCGGACGGCGGTCATTTTGTTCACGGATTGGATTCAAATGACAAAATCGTCGTTCATTATCCTTCAACGCTCGGCTCGAAATATGATCCGTCGCCTTCCGGCGAATATAAAATAACCGGAATTGCGAAGGACCCTTCGTGGCATTATCAGCCGAAACTTCTAAACAAAGGCGACGGCGAAGACGCGATGATTCCGCCCGGACCGAATAATGCCGTCGGTGTTATGTGGATGGCTTTATCAAAACCGCATTACGGTATTCACGGAACAAGTGCTCCCGAAACAATCGGTTATGTAACTTCAAGCGGCTGTATCCGCCTGACCAACTGGGACGCTCTTGATCTGGCAGGTCGTGTTAAAGCAGGAACTCCGGTCGAATTCCGCGACACCGCAAATCGTTCAGATGATTCGGAAAATTCGGGAAATTCAAATACCGAAAACAAGAATTCAGAGAACAAGAACACGGCGAATAAAAACACGAAGTAATCAGAATTTAATAAATTCAGGAAAACTTCTAACGGATTTTTCCCAAACTTAATTTATAGATTCGACTAAACAAAAATGGATGTTCACCTGAAAAGTGTGAACATCCATTTTTCTGTTAAAAAATATATCGAATTTTTTCTATTTATTTTCCGGCTTACTCACAAAATTTCCCCAGATAATACGGCAGCATTTTTCGCCACCAAACCCAATCGTGAGCAACATCGTATCCCCACATATCGAGCAGATGCGGAATACCTTTTGAATGAAGCAAATCAGAAAACTCCCGGCTTTTATGCGGTGCTTCAAATGCTCCCTGCCCGGTTGTAATGACGATAGAATCGGAGTTCCTTAAATTCGGCAGATGATAATTATCGTTGAGATTTTTCAGATACATCGTTGGGTTATTAAAATAAACATTGTCATCATAATAACCTTTATCCAGATAACTATAAATATCGTAACTTCCGCTCATCGCAATCGTGCCGCGAAAATTATCTGAATGCTTGAAATAAGTATTCGCCGCCAAATATGCTCCGAGCGAAGCACCCGTGGTCAGAGGTTTTGCATCTTGTCCGCATTCATTGCGGATTAGAGGCAGAACTTCATCCATAATATATCGGTCATAACGCGAGAGCATTTCAACTTTCCAACCCGGATGAGATTCACGATTTAAAAGACTGTATTTGTTAACCGAATTAACCGAATAAGCACGAATCAAACCCGCATCAATAAAATCTTTGATCGCATCAACCAAATAAAATCTTTCGTATTCCAAATAATCCGCGGCGGCTGTCGGAAACATCAAAAGCGGATAACCCGAATGCCCGTAAGCAACCAGCGGCATATCCATCCCAAGATTGTGGCTAAACCACGAAGTAACATCACGTCTCATAATTTATTATGACTCCAATAAAATTGTAATAAAATTGAATGATGAGATTAAAAGAAAAAGGCTGTAAATTCAAGCCGAATAAATTACTTGTTATTGATAAATTATGATTTAAATTGATTAATCAAACCTTTTCGGCAAAAGAATTTCCATCGCATCATCAACCGTCGCGATTCCTAAAATTTCGCCGTTGTCATTTAGAACAGGCAGAGCAAGCAGATTGTATTCGGCAATTTTTAATGCGACATCCTCGGAAGGTTCGTTCGGGCTGACCGACTGAAAATCCGTCCGCATCAAATCGCTTATCGGCTCATTTGGATTAATCAAAAGTAAAACTCTGAGTGTGGTTATGCCGACGAGTTTGCGGGAGATTTCGCTTTCGGTGATATATATGTAATAGATCATATGCGGCGTGCGAGCCATCTGCCGTAGATAATCTACTGCTTCACCGACTGTCAAATTCTGCGGGATGGAGACGAATTCCGTAGTCATCAAACCGCCCGCCGTATCTGCTTCATAAGACATTAGTTCCGCCACGTCAATTTTTTCGTGGTCTTCCATCAAGGCAAAAAGTTCCTGTGCTTTTTCGTCGTCCAGTTCTTCCAGAACGTCAACCGCATCATCAGGCGACATTTCTTCCAGAAGGTCTGCCGCACGTTCTTCATCCAAATCTTCCAAAACTCTCGCTTGATTTTCCGTGGACATTTCTTCCAAAGTGTCGGCGGCGATTTCATTATCCAAAGAACCGACAATATCGGTTCGGTGCATCGGCGAGAGTGCCTGAGCAAGTTGGGCAATTTCAACCGGATGCAGACGCGAGAGTTTGTCTTTTGAGGATTTTAACTGCACCGTCACGGTTTTTGAATCGGTTGCCAGATAACCGACATCCGCCCAGTCAATTATTTCAACGGCTTTTTTGCTTCCGTAAAACCCGACGGGAAGAAGCCGCCGCAGAAACCCCTGCAAACTGACATCCGCACCCGCCACTCGCCAATTGTTCCCGGTTTCAATAAGCTGGACATCATTGACACGCACGACTCTTTTTCCGTCAATGTCAATCAGTTGTTTATCCAAAACGTCTTTAGCCAGCAGAACTTCGCCTTCCCGACGGGAAAAAGGCGTTAGGTCCAAAACATTTGAAGCTAATTCCGCTCCTTCAGTTCCGAATTTTTCAATTCGCTCGCCCGGCATAAAAAACAAGCGGCGGCGGTAACGTGCGACCAATCCGATGACGGGTGCATATTCTTCCGTGCCGTAAAGCACAATGACATCCTTGATCGTTGCAATCGCTTCGCCCCCGACACTGCGGATCGGGCGACCTAAAATTTGTGAAAGGTAAATCATATACTTCTTAAAGATATATGATTTTGCAGAAACTATGAAGCGAAAAATTTGTTAAAAACAAATTAATTTCAAGAAAAAAAAATAACTGCAAAAACTTCTTTAATAAATAACAACATTTTTTTGGAATTGGGCTTTTATTAACCATTTATATTTAGAGTCCCGCCATACAGAGAAACTCAGGAATATGTCCGCCGCATTGCTTTTCGATATAGCGATATACTCAATCCGGGTTTCCAACAAAGATTTAGCTAAAATTGAGCAAAAAGAAACTGTTCCGTTGACGACTTACGAAATCAATGTCGCGGCAGTCAGATTGCCCGACGGAAAAGTGCGACTTGTTTCCCAGTAAGTAATCAAGCAAAATAAATTCAACTAAAACTCTCCTCCTTAGAAAAGGAGGAGTGCCAACGCTTCGTTGGCGAGGTGGTTGGATAAACTTAACATAATCAAAAGGTTATCAAATAATAACCACCCCGTCAGCCGAAGCGACTGCCACCCCTCCTTTGAAAGGATGGGAGTTTTTGTATTCAAATTTTTACCGTAATCTATTTTTGCTCAATTACTTAATATTATAAAAATCTTATTCTTATGCCCTAAACTACTTAACTAATTTTCTTCTTAATCAAAACGCTTGCGGTCAGAAAAATTCTGACCGCATTTTTTGTTGAAAGCGAATAATTTTAGTATCATTCTCTTTAAGTAGTGGAAAGTGGTGAGTGGAAATATAAATCCAGATTAACTTAAGCACTAAGACAAAATTACATTTTATTGAATTTGAAACTTAAAATCTTCCTTTGCGTGCTTTGCTCCTTTGCGGGAAATAATTCTTACAGCGGAAAAATACTCCCGCAAAGCAGGCAAAGGTGCAAAGGAAAATCAAAGGAGATTTAATCTAATTTTGCAAGAATACTTAATATCGAAATCTAAGTTTATAAATTTTAATTTTTTCCAAAACTTACCACTTACCACTCACCACTTACCACTAAACCGATTATGTTTTGTATAAAATGCGGTGCGGAAAATTCGGACGAAGCGGTTTTTTGTCAAAAATGCGGTCATAGATTTGAATTTGCAGATGAGGAAGAAACGCAAATCGCCAAACAGGTAAATCTCGCTGATAAGCAAACCGTTGACAAGCAAACCGTTGAAGATCACGAGGAAAGAATTTTTTCGATTCGTCCGACGTTGATGTTTGTGAAATTAGGTTATGCCTTGGCGGTTTTGGGAGCATTTTTGCTGGTTGCTTTACTCGCTTCTTTTGGAATCCTATTTGATTATCCCGTGTCATCCGTGATAGTTGTCATTCTCGGTTTGTCTATGCTTTTAATTCCCGCATATTATCATTTTAAGCAAAAAATGATTCGATATACTTTGACCGATTCCAAGGTTGAAATAGATGAGGGTTTAATGTCAAAAACGACCAGAAACATTCCTTTAAGAATCATTCAGGACGTAACCGTTTCAGCAAATTTTATGCAGAGGATGCTTGGCTTTGGCAACATTATAATAGAAAATGCTAATGAAAATGACACAAAGATAGTGTTAAAAAATATTAATTCACCGAAGGAATACGCATCGGCTCTGCTTAAACAAATGCGTAGATTAAATAAATAATCATATGAGAAAAATTTTTGTAACGGGCGGAGCGGGATTTATCGGCTCTGCTTTTATACGCCTTCTTTTAGATAAAACTAACGATTTTCAGATTTTTGATTTCGATGCGTTAACTTATGCAGGGAATCTGGAAAATCTGGAAGGTTTGGACGCGGAACGCCATAAATTTATAAAGGGCGATATACGCGATAAAAAAGCGGTTTTGGAAGCGATGCCCGATGATTGCGAAGCGGTTTTTAACTTTGCCGCCGAATCTCACGTTGACCGTTCGATTGAATCGGCGAATGAATTTGTCACGACTAATGTTTTGGGAACACAGATTTTGCTCGACGCTTCACGCGAAAAAGGTGTGCGGCGTTTTGTACAGATTTCGACAGATGAAGTAATGGGAAGTTTGCCTGAAGACGATAAAGCGTTCTTCACGGAAGATTCACCTATCGAACCGAATTCGCCCTACGCCGCTTCAAAAGCCGCCGCCGAACATTTTGTCCGTGCCGCGAGAGAAACTTTCGGACTCGACACAGTTATTACACGATGCGGCAACAATTACGGTCCGCGACAGTTTCCCGAAAAACTTATTCCGTTAATGATTTCAAATGCTTTGAATGATGAACCTTTGCCGGTTTACGGCGACGGGAAAAATGTCCGCGACTGGATTTATGTCGAAGATCATTGCCGGGCAATCTGGAAGGCATTTGAAAATGGCGAATCAGGCGGAATTTATAATGTAGGAGCGAGAAACGAGATAGAAAACATCGAGGTCGTAACCTCAATTCTCGATACGCTCGGTAAATCGCACGACTTGATAAAATACGTTAAAGACCGGCTCGGACACGACCGCCGCTACGCGATTGATGCGGCGAAAGTTGAAAACGAACTCGATTGGAAACCGCAAACTTCCTGGAAAGACGGTCTGCAGAAAACAATCGAATGGTATATGGAAAATCAGGATTGGGTAAACCGCATCCGCAGCGGCGATTACAGGGATTATTATAAAAAACATTACGGTATGGAAGTTGGAGCAAAATGAAAGTTTTAATAACGGGTGCAAACGGAATGGTTGCAAAAGCGGCGATCAGGCATTGCGAAAATTCGGGTGATGAAGTGTTTGCATATACACGCGAAGATTTGGATATTTCCAAAGAGAAAAAAGTTTTCAAAATTCTCGAACGCGACCAACCCGAAGTCATAATAAATTGTGCCGCTTACACGGATGTTGACGGAGCGGAAGCGGAAACTAATCAGTCAATCTGTTACGATGCAAATATTCTGGGTGTAGAAAATCTTGCATTGGCTTCAAAAAAAATTAACAGTGCATTTGTAACCGTTTCCACCGATTATGTTTTCGACGGCACAAAAGGTGATTTTTATACGCAGAGAGATACGCCGAATCCGCTGGGATTTTATGGAGCAACAAAATATCAGGGTGAAAAAGTCGCCCAAAATGTTTATGCCCGCTCAATAATTGTGAGAACGGGCTGGATTTACGGCAGCGGCGGAACGAATTTTTTAAGCGTAATGCACAAACTGCTTGGCAACGGAAAAAACATCAAAGCGATTTCGGATTCTTACGGCACGCCCACCTATGCGGAAGATTTGGCAGTTCGCCTGAGAGAATTAGCCAAACTCGATCTGCCCTGCATTTACCACGTTTCAAACGAAAGTGAAAAAGTTAGTTTTTTGGATTTTGCGAGGAAAATCTGCGAAATCAAGGGCTATAATTCTGATTTAATAGAACCCGTTTCGGCGGAAAATTTAAAACGCCCCGCCCCGCGTCCCATAGATTCAAGGCTCAAATGTCTGTTCAGTAAAAGATTCGGCTTAAAACCATTACCGGATTGGGAAACCGCTCTTAAAAAATTTCTGGAATCATAGAAAACAAACAGTTAAAACTTCTCGGTATACTACAAACACATCCTTAGGAATTAGGAATTTATATTAGATGCCTCAATTAGAGAAAATACCCAATGACTATCATAACAAACTAAAACAATTTTGGAACATAAAAATATTTTATATATATACGAGATGTGATACGTTTTCCAATGTATTGAATTTTGAGGTGAACATTATCAACGCTGTTTGTAGATAATCAAAACCCCTTCAAACAAACAACCCTGCTTGATTCTGCTCCACCTCAATGGTGAAACGGTCTGATAAAAGTGGATGAAAAATCTTCGATATAAAAAGGGTATTACAAAACAGAAGGACTCTCAATTTATAAAATCAATTCCCAAAATTTCACTTTCTGCTTGAATGGTAGAATTATTTTCTCAACCGGAGAAAAATGCCTGAGTATCAAATATTTAAATCAAGTATTTCGTATTTTAGATATATAAGTGCGAAATACCTGATTTTTGCAATTAGATGTAGAAGAAAATTAAGTAAAATCTCTAAAACTTATTCGCTCTTTAAGCATTATGCGAAATTGTTAAATACCTTATTTGAACAGAAAGTTTTTTTCACTCAGTAGGAATTTGTCGAACTGCCTTCGCCTATTTCTTCAATAAGTTCTGCTTCCTTTAAAGATTCAACTATCGAAGAAACGGTCGAGCGTTGGAGTTCGGTTTCACGGGCAATATCAGCTCTTGAAATGGGCGATTTGGTTCTAATGTAATTTAGGACGATTTGTTTATTTATGTCCCTGATCTTGTTGGGTCGGGCAATTTGATCTTTAGCTTTTTGCAAATATATTTTTTTCATCAACACATAAACTTTTCAAAGGATGTTAAAACTACTTTGTTGTCAAACTAAACAAACTATTGATAACCTGTTTTCAGTTTTTTTTCAATGTTTTTAAAAGGATTTTATTCGGGAAAATAAAAAGAAACGAATCATTCTCCTCCTTTCCGAATATCTTTTATACGTTCTTACTTCGTGATTCCTTTACCTTGAGTGATATTAATTTGAATGTTCAACTTGTCGATTTTCACCTTCTCACTTTCACCGTTTGACCAGATTATTTCAAATTCATCAATTTTTTCTGCTCCGCCCAAGCCAATATGAATGATCTGCTCATTTTGCGAAGCATAACTAGCACCGCTTAATTTATCGAAACGTTGTTTAATTTTAGCGGTCGTCACAAAAACTTTTGAACCGACCGCATCTAAAGGGGTTTTCTTTGTGTTATCACCGATCAGATTTACCCGCAACCAATTATTTTTTACATTGTAAACATTTCTCAAGAGCGTCGGGGTTGAATCCATATTATTCGTGATCACATCGAGTTTTCCGTCACCGTCAAAATCCGCCACAGCCATTCCACGAGTATTTAGAGAAAGTGCTAACCCCGAATCCGGTGCGGCAGAAACTCTTTCAAAACGTATCCGGTTTTGTTTATCGGCAAGTCTTTCATTCTTAAAAAGCAACAACTGCTGTGACAAACTTGTTCCCCACTGAAATTTATCAACAACCGGATAAACATGACCATTAGCGACGATAACATCTTTCCAACCATCATTATCAAAATCTAAAAATGAAGTTCCCCAACCTAAAAAAGGAATAGTCACTTCACCTAATCCGGCTTGAAATGTGATGTCGGTAAAGTTTCCATTCCCATCGTTTCGGTAAAGCGTGTTTGAATCGTCGGAAAAATTCGTGATGTAGAAATCAACCCGTCCGTCATTGTCATAATCACCGACAGCCAAACCCATTCCCGCTTGTTCGCGTCCATTTTCGTTCAAAGCGATTCCCGAAGGATAACCGAATTCTTCAAATTTTCCCTTGCCGTCGTTTATGTAAAGCTGCTTTGCCGTTGAATCATTAACTACTAATAGATCAAGATCGTTATCATCATCAACATCAACAAAAACGGATGAAAAACCGTATAACTTATCTTCATCGGTGACACCTGTTTTATCGCCGACCTCTTCAAATGTTCCGTCCGTTTTTTGGTGAAACATTTTATCCTTGCCACCGATCAAGCCTCTTGGACCACACATCACCGGTTGCCCCCGAAACTGGCAGAAATTCTTTCCGCTGTCACCATCTTTTCCGGCGTTCAAAGGAGAGGGCGGCATTTTTTTCAGGTCAAATTCCACGTATGACGGAACAAATAAATCCAATCTTCCATCTTTGTCATAATCCCCAAAGGTAGCTCCCGTAAACCATCCTTTGACCGCTAACCCAACTTTTTCGGCAACATCTGTAAACGTCCCGTTGCCATTATTTTTATAAAGTCTGGAAACTCCGTAATTACTAACAAAAATATCAGCAAATCCATCATTGTTGTAATCCGCAACGCTGACACCCATTCCCCAACGCTCGTTCGCAACACCCGCTTTTTCCGTCACATTTTCAAACTTCCAGTTTCCCAAATTTCTATATAATGCCGATTTTGTATGTTTTTCTTTGCCGATTTGAGCATTGATCGTTGAACCGTTCAACAAATATATGTCTAACTTTCCGTCATTATCGAAATCCAAAACCGCCACGGTGCAGGCTGTCGCTTCGAGTATATATTCTTTCTCTATACTGCCCGAAACACATTTAAAATCCTTCAAAGCAGTTTGAGCCGTCACATCCTCATAAACTTTCGGGGCGTTTTTATCTACAACTCCGACTGTTCGGCGGCTTTTATAAGTTTTCGCTTCACCCGTTGAAACTCCACCCATCTGATTATCCTGTGCTAAATTTATTATGGAAAAAAGACTTATAAATGACGCAAAAATTAACAACTTTTTCATTTCGATATTACTATTCGGATCAAAAGCTAACTCCTATGGGTTAGTTTTTTTAAGATTTAATTACAGAAAAAATTAAAATATAATAACTTTTCGATATTCTCTTTGCAAAAAATTATTAATTATTTAAAAAACCATTAAAGACATTCTGATTGCAGATTATCATATCGGGATGTAAAAAAATTATCAGGAGTTCAACCAGATGAGTAACTTTTTACTTTTTTTTTATGTTAACGGGCATTTTCTTTTCAGCAATTTTAGCACAAACTGAGCAAACTTACGCTCAAATAAAATCTGAGATGGTCAAGTTTTAGGTTCTTCTGCAATTTTGGTGCAGTTTGTCCGATTTTTCGCAGAATTCTACTCTTTAGCATTTTGCCGTCATTTTTTTTTAACATAAGCAATTTACAGTTATTTTATTA
>JALZKH010000113.1 GCA_030859345.1 Acidobacteriota bacterium
TGCCGAAGATAAGAGCCGCCTTTTTTAGAATCTGATTCTCCTCTTCGAGTTCCCGAATCCGTTTCTTTAATGCCTGCTGCCCGGCTAGTTCAGCTCCCGAATTGATCCCGTCCCCATTATCGAAAGCGGCTCGTTTCCACTTAAAGATCAAGCCTTCATTAACCCCGATCTCCCTGGAAACACTAGCCGCACTTTGCCCGTTAAGAACTTTCGCAACAACATTACGCTTAAATTCGTCATCATATTTTCTTTTTCCCATATCTCTGATTATAAGATAGTTTCGTGTGTCGTTTTATTAAACCACCTCACTGCCGATAATCGCGGAGAAGGTCAAGCGGTCGGAACAGAACCATGGAAGATCGGCTTGGGAATTTCAGACAATCTAAGTTCCGAGAACAAACTTGAGTTCGTTGGTTGAAGCCCTAAACGGACTTGAAAAACTTGCCGCCGAGTTAGCACCGGAAAAGAAAGTTGCATTGATGATCGATGAATTTCAGGAAGTTATTAATCAAGTCGGCAAAGCTTCCGAAAAACAACTTCGGTCGGCGATTCAGACACATAAATATATCGGCTATATCTTCGCCGGTTCACAAACCCGTATGCTCACCGAAATGACAACCGATCCGAGTCGTCCTTTTTACCGTTTAGGAAAAATGCTGTT
Source organism: Acidobacteriota bacterium (assembly GCA_030859345.1). Taxonomy (GTDB): domain Bacteria; phylum Acidobacteriota; class Blastocatellia; order Pyrinomonadales; family Pyrinomonadaceae; genus Aridibacter. The sequence goes on from JALZKH010000113.1 coordinate 662, forward strand.
TATCGGAAAACTGCCGCGACCGGAATTTTCAAGATTCCTACGGGATAAGTTCAGTCGAGAAGGTTTTTTTTCGCCGCAGACACATAAAGACAAAGAGATCGAAATAATTGATGTGATTCTGGATTTAGCCGAAGATGTTCCCTATAATGTGCAGATGCCGGCTCATACGATCTGGGATAAATTGGCTCAAATATAAATCGGGAATCCTGAGAAAGCCTTTATAAGTAAAGAAATCATCAGAACGGAACTCAACACGATTGTCCGGCAAGCCGATCCTTTCTACACGCAGGTTTGGAATAAACTTACACAAATTCAAAAAAAGGCTCTAAAAGCTGTGGTTGGTGAAACGCACAGGAACTACAATCAAAACGTGTCGCCCGGAAAACTAATGTTACCCCATCAAGTATGAGGCGAGGACTGGAATCTTTAGTCGGTCAAGATATTCTGCGACAGGAAGAGAGTCAGGGAGATTTGAAATTCGTCTTTGAAGACCCGTTCTTCTCGCACTGGATCAATCTATTTATTAAGTAAAACAAATGTTAATTTTCAGATTTGGAACAAATGATACAATAACTTAAAAATTTATATTTATAGGGGACACTATTTGACACCCCCAATATATTAAACTTCTCCCGATGAGCAAAAAAGTCAAAAAACCTCAAAATGCTGATAAGCGAATACATCTGCGTCCGCTTATTCATCTAAGCAAAATCCATCGGTTAATAGTCAGCGAAAGTTATCCCAATATCAAAAAAATCGCATCCGACCTTGAACTTAGTGAACGGACAATCAAGAGATACATCGCCCAAATGCGGGATGAATTTAATGCTCCGATCAAGTATAGCCGGAAGAAAAAAGGATTTCACTACACCCATCCGAATTGGGAAATGCCGCTTGTTCCGCTGACCGAAGGTGAACTTCTCGCGTTCTTTATCGCCACGGTCGCCTTACAGGGAAAGGGGGAAACTTATGAAGATGAAAGACTCCGGCGAGCAATCGGCAAAATCGCTTCGGGTTTGCCTGAGCAGATCTCGGTCGAACTAGGTTATCTGTTTGAAAGCACATCCTTTCAATCTCCGCCGCATGTCATTGCCGAAGGCGGATTATTAGACCGACTTCATAAAACTGTCACCGAACGGGAAACTATTGAGTTTGATTATTATATTCAATACAAAGATAAATCAGAACGAAGAAATGTCAATCCGCTTCATCTGACGAATCACGAAGGAACGTGGTATGCGATCTCCTATGACAACAAACGGCAAGGAGTAAGAGATTTCCACACGGCACGAATTTCCAACTTGAAAACTACCGGCAAGTTTTTCGAACTGCCTTCGGACTGGAATAAAGAAGAATATTTGAACAGCGGCTTCGGAATGTATCGCGGTGGCAAACTTACGGAAGTGGAGATAGTTTTCGACGAATATCAATCAAAATGGATGCGTGAACGAAACAACTATCACCCGCAGGAAACACGCGAAGAATTCCCGGACGGCAGAATGAAACTGAAATTTACTGTCGGCGAAAACGGACTTGAAGCCGTGGCAAGATTCTGCTTGCAGTATGCAGGAAACTTTGTCGCTGTGAAACCTGAGAAACTAAAAAAAATGATTAAGAAAAAATTAGAAGAAGCATTGTTACAGCATAAGTAAAATTATGAATATTATAAAGTTTTGGGCAAAAACGACTCATGAAAAAAATGAATATCCAAACGCGTATCATCCATTGATTTGTCACTTGATTGATGTTGCCGCCGTCATCCAGGAGATTTGGAAAAGGGTGCTTTCTGATGCTGAAAAGAGTCGGATTGCCAAAGCACTCGGACTGGAAAACGATTTGGAACTTGCAGGAAAAATTGTTGCGTTTATTGCCGGACTTCACGATCTGGGAAAATGTTCACCGCCTTTTACTTTGCGTGGACATAACGACTCTTCGAACAACCAAACCCACAGACTTCTAAACTTATATGAGAACGATAAAGAGCTTTATCAACCCACAGCAGAACCTGCCAAAAATGCACCACACGGATATGTGACGGCTTGCGAATTGCCCGAAATTTTATTTGATGAATTTAACTTTCCGCCCGAGTTGATAAATGACATTGCGGTTTTGATCGGCGGTCATCACGGTATTTTCCCTACAACTCGGCGGTTAGAGGATTTGTCTTTACCAAAGTTTTCTGGAAACAAATATTGGAAACTAGCGAGAAAAGATTTGACGATTAAATTAGCTGAAGTTTTGAAATTGCCCGACACAATAAATTTTCAAGAAAAACCGAATCTGACCAATGCCGATGTAATGGTTTTGGCAGGTCTTGTGTCGGTTGCCGATTGGATCGGCTCGAATACGGAATTTTTTGTTTGTGAAATTGAAGATTTTGAAGAATCCGATTTTGCTGTTGATTTCGATGAATACGCAATTAAATCACGCCGCCAAGCAAAAGAATCGCTGCAAAGTTTTGGTTGGATTTTAACAAAAGATGAAAATTCTAAAATAGATTCTAATGATGAAAATCAAACGAATGAAGAAAATTTTAAGAAATTATTTCCGTTTATTGATAATCGCCGCCATTTACAAGATATGGCGATTGAGATCGGAAAAGAATTAAATGAAACCGGAATTATTATTGTCGAAGCACCGACGGGCGAAGGCAAGACGGAAGCAGCGATGTATCTGGCGGATATCTGGAATAAGAATCTCAAACTAAACGGTTATTATTTTGCTCTGCCGACGCAAGCAACAAGCAATCAGATGTTCGGACGGGTGAATGATTTTCTTCAGAAGAGTTTTCCGAATAAGAATGTTCACAATCAACTTCTGCACGGACACGCCTCACTTTCGGCGGAATTTCAAACGCTTAAAGAAAATCATCAGCAACATATTAAAAATATCAGCGATGACGAATGCGTCGGGGATTCCTGCACACCGAGCGTGGTCGCGGCGGAATGGTTCACATACAAAAAACGCGGACTTCTCGCACCGTTTGGTGTCGGCACGATAGATCAGGCATTACTTGCCGTTCTGCAAACCAAGCACGTTTTTGTCCGCCTGTTCGGTCTGGCACATAAGACGATCATTATTGATGAAGTTCACGCTTACGATGCTTATATGTCGGCAATTTTAGAACACTTGCTTGAATGGCTCGCTGCTCTTGGCTCACCCGTCATAATGCTTTCGGCAACGCTTCCTTTTGAAAAGCGAAAGCAGTTGTTAAAAGCATATCAAAGAGGACTCGGCAACAAATCTGTTGAAATTGAAAAAGGAATTTATCCGCGAATCACTTATGCAGTCGGTAAGACTATTAAGACACAAAAACTCAAAACATCGAGCAATAACTGCCGGACGGTCAATCTTGAAAAAGTTGATGAAAACTTTATCGAGGATATAAAGAAAAAACTTGAAGACGGCGGAGGTTGTGTCGCCATAATCTGCAATACGGTCGCCCGTTCTCAGGAGTTGTTTGATCTGCTTTCCAATGAAGAGTTCTTTATAGGAAACGACAAAATTGACGGTTTACCGAAAGTTGACTTACTCCATTCTCATTTTCGCTATCGAGAACGCAAGAAAATCGAAGAGCGGACGCTTATTCGATTCGGTAAAGAAGATGGAGAAGTTCAGGTAAGTGAAAAAGGTAACACGGTTACGAAAAAAGTAAAGCGTCCAGAATTTGCCGTTTTGATTTCAACACAAATTATCGAACAGAGTCTTGATCTTGATTTCGATCTGATGATCTCCGAACTTGCTCCGATAGATTTGCTCCTTCAACGTGCGGGCAGACTGCAAAGACATGAGCGAAAATATCGTCTGCCGCAATTTACCGACGAACCCGTTCTATGGATTATCAAGTCGCAAATTGACGAAAATGATTTGCCCGATTTCGGCAAAAGCAGATATGTATATTCCGAACATATTTTGCTTCGGACGTGGCTGAAAATAAAAGAAATTCCAAAAATCGAAGTTCCCGGCGAGATCGAAGAATTGATCGAATTTGTCTATGGAAAAGAAGAAAAATGTACTGACGAAAAATACGCGGAAACTTGGAACGAAACGGAATGGGAAATGACCGACAAACTGAAAAAGAAAAAACGCAAAGCCGAAGGTTCGCTGATTGCCAGATCAAATAATCCGAATATATTTGAGAACATAATTCTCGGTTTAGACGAAGATAACCCAGACACGCACCGTTCTTTGCAAGCATTAACCCGTGATGTCGAAGTGCCGAGTGTTTCGGTGGTTATCCTAAAAATTGATGAAATTTCTAAAGTTGATTTAGGTAAAAAGCCAAACAGAAGAACTTCGGAATATCTCTTAAAACGGGAAGCTAAAATCTCGAAATATGAATTGACCAACGCAATTTTAGATGATGAAGAATTAAAGCCGAAAGCGTGGAAAACTTCGCCGCTTTTGCGAAATCACAGACTTTTGAAATTGAACGACAATAACGAAATAGAAATTGATAAATATAAGATAAAACTCGATGAGTTACTCGGAATTGTAATTGATAAAAAGGAGAAAAAATAGTGAGCAATTTTAACCTGATTGAAAAACCCTGGATTCCCTGTCTGATGAGCGAAGGAGACAATAAAATTCGTGAATTGGGACTCAAAGACATTTTGATAAATACCCACAATGTAAAAGAAATTGTGGATAATTCGCCATTCGTTGCAGTTTCCATTCACCGTTTGCTTTTGGCAATTCTGCACAGAAACTTTGGACCGAATGATTTCGACGAATGGAAGGATTTGTGGCGGAAGGGAAAATTCGATGAGCAAGTTTTGAAAAGTTACTTTGAAAAATGGAAAGACCGTTTTTACTTGTTTGACGATGAACGACCTTTTTATCAGTATCCGAAAGTTGAGAAAACAGGCGGAAAAGAAGCCGACATAGCACCTTTAGAACTATTAATGCAGGAAAAGGCTTCGGGAAACAATGCGACACTTTTTGACCATAGTTCGACGGCAATTTCAAAAAGTTACTTATCGGCAAAAGCGGCTCGTTATCTGATAACCAGACAAGCGTTTTCCTTCGGCGGCGGAGTCAGTTCACCGTTTAATTTGGCAAATTCCACAATGATCAGCGGCTTCAGCACATTGGCAATTAGTGAGGAAAATTTGTTTGAAACGCTTACATTAAATATGGTTATCTATAATCCTGAACAAAATCAACCGATCATTGCTGAAAAGGATGAAGATGACGAATCGCTCGATATTCCATTTTGGGAAAGAGAAAAATTATCTCAATCAAATGCAAAAGAAAAAGACGGAACATTACCGCTTGGCTATCTCGATTATCTGACTTGGCAAAGCCGCCGCATAAAACTTATTGCAGATGAAAATTCTGAAAATGTTATCGGTTGTCAATTACAACAGAATTACAAATTATATGAGGGCGACAAGTTTTTCGATCCGTTCAAAGTTTATGTGAGCAGTAAAGAGAGCGGTTTTTATCCGCTCAATCTCAACCCGAACAAATCTTTGTGGCGGAACAGCTACGCGATTCTAAAACAAAAGATCAGCGGAAAAGAGCAGGGCGGATTGTTCGATCATCTTGCACAAATCAATTTAGCTGTCGCCAGAGATGAAATTGAAGGAAAAAGAAAATATCTGCTTTCGATTTTTGGCGTAATCAATGACAAAGCAAACGTCTTACTTTGGAGTCAGGAAAGGATGCCGCTTCCGCTAGATTACTTGGATGATGCAGAACTTTTAAGCGATTTACAGGAATCAATTCAGTTTGCCGAAGAGATCGGTAAAATCCTGAGAAGCAGTATGAGAAAACTCGCGTCGGAATTAAGTGCTGAAATCGCCGACAGTTTTCCGGCAGTTCCGTTTTACTGGTCGGAGTTAGAAACTGAATTTAATAATCTGCTCCTGAATTTGCCGGATGATCGAGAAGAAGCTAAACGGAAATGGTTTGTAAAGGTTGGTGAAATCGCCGAAAAAGGTTTTGAGAAAACCGCCGACAGTCTGAGCGGTTCGGCAACCGAGCAAAAGGCAATAGTCAAAGCCGAAGGTTTATTTTTCGGTTTGATCAAAAAATATCTGAATAATAATTCAACACACAAGGATTATTTTCCAAAATACAAAACAAAAGGAGGTGAAGAATGAGCGAACAAGAAACAAAAATATTAACGATTGATGAAAAATTTATCAATCATTTGGAAGGTTATGTCGAGAAGGAAAACAGAGCTGCCCTTGCACATCTGCGGAGAGGTTTGGGTAAAGAACCCGGAACGGCAATGGAGATGTTTCCATACGTTACATCTTGGGTGACAACAAATTACAACGAGAAGCCATATTTTTTGATTGCTGCTTTAATCGGTTTGTATCCGAAAAAGAGTTGGAACAAATATGACAGATACAACAATTTGGGGAAATCTCTGGCGGAAATCGAGGACGGCAGTAAAGGTGTTGAAAAGCGTTTTACGGCACTGCTCAACGCCAATGAAGAAGATTTGCCTGAACATCTGCGGCAAGCTGTCAGTCTTTTGAAATCAAAAGACAAAAATATCAACTGGTTTTTATTACTAAAAGATATAAAAAACTGGTCGTACGAAAGCAAATATGTCCAAAAAAGTTGGGCAAAAGGATTTTGGGGAAAACAGAATAAAGAAAAAGGAGAAGAAAAATAATGAATTTAGAACTGCATATACTGCAAAATTTCGCACCGTCAAACCTTAACCGAAGCGATACGGGTTCGCCGAAGGATTGCACCTTTGGCGGTTATCGCCGGGCAAGAATTTCGAGTCAATCATTTAAGAGAGCAATGAGAGATCATTTTAAGAAAAACTTTCCAAATCAGAATAATTTAGCCGAAAGGTCAACCCGTCTGCTCGAAGCAATCAGTCAGCATTTGGTTGATGCCGGAAAAGATGAAGCAGAAGCTAAGAGAATCGTCGCCGTAGCTTTGAGCAGTTTGAAATTGATCATTGACGAAGGCAGAACGCAATACCTGATTTTTATGGGACGTGACGAGATCAAAGCCATCGCCGATGTTTGTCTGGAAAACTATGATGAATTGTTGGAAATTTCTCCCGAAGAAAAAGCTGAAGACGGAGAGGAACTCTCAGCTAAGGATTTGAAAAAAGCAACATCCAAAGTTCCGAAAGAAATAACCAAGGCTTTGGATAATGTGCTTGATGGCGGTAAGGCTTCCGATCTGGCACTTTTCGGAAGAATGCTTGCCGATCTTCCTGACAAAAACCGTGATGCCGCATCGCAGGTTGCTCACGCGATTTCAACCCACAAAGTCGGTGTCGAATTTGATTTCTACACGGCGGTTGACGATCTTAAACCGGATGACACTTCGGGAGCGGATATGCTCGGCGTGATCGAATTTAACTCTGCTTGTTTTTACCGCTATGCAAATATTGACGTAGATAAATTAAGAGAAAATCTGCAAGGCGATGAAGAACTGACCGAAGCTACCGTTGACGCATTCTTAAAAGCCGCCGTCGAAGCAATTCCGACGGGCAAACAAAACTCCTTTGCAACTCACGAAAGACCTGCATTTGTTTTAGCTGTCGTGCGGGACGGAAGTTTATGTTCGCTCGCTAATGCCTTTGCCGAACCTGCCAAAGAAAGCAGAGATAAAGGTTTGATCGAAAATTCCGTCGAAAAATTTGTCGGATACTGGAACAAGATCAATGACGTTTACGGCGATAATTCAAAGGCTAAAAACCTTGTAAATTTATCGGATGCCGATCTTGGCAGTTTGAATGAATCCGATGCAAAAAGTTTTGATAATTTAATTCAGAATACAAAGAACGCGATTTTCAAAAACGGGGAGGAATAAGCGATGCCGCATACAATACTTTTACGGCTGTCCGCTCCAATGCAATCGTGGGGCGTTTCCAGCCGCTTCTCGATTCGTGATTCGGCAAAAGAGCCGACCAAATCGGGTGTTATCGGCTTACTCTGTGCGGCACTCGGAATTTCGCGGGAGGAGGCAAATACAGATAATCCAAAGTTTGCCGAACTACTTGATCTGAAAATGGGCGTGCGTGAATTAAGAAGAGGAATTTTAGAAAGTGATTTTCACACGGCGGTCAATGTTTCTAAATCTTCCGGCAAGCGTCCGATCAAAGATAAAGATTCGCAATATACGGTAATTTCAACCCGTTATTATTTGGCAGATGCAGATTTTGTAATTGGTTTGGAAAGTGAAGATCAAACGCTTCTGGAAAATCTGCAAGAAGCTCTCAAGAAACCTAAGTGGCTTTTATTTTTGGGACGCAAATCATTTCCGCCCGCCGAACCTGTGTTTATGCCTGAAGGAGTTGGCATAAACACAAATCTAAATAGTGCTTTGGCAGAGTTTGTGCCGATGAATTTATCGGAAAATTCGGAGAAACAGCGTTTGATTATTGAAGATGAAAACGGAAACGAAACAGTTCAAGACGTACCGCTTGATTTCGCTAAAGGGCGTTTTAGTTTGCGGCGGGTCCGAACGGAATTTTTCACGCCGAAAGAAGTTATAGGAGGAGATAAAGAAAATGGAAATTTATCTGACGAAGATAATTCTTAATCCGCGTTCTAACCGAGTTCGCTCGGAAGTCGGGAATCCGCAGGAATTGCATCGGACGATCTCACGGGCGTTTCCGCCGATTGAAAATCCGCCGGACGCTAAACACCACGTACGGAAAACCCCGCGAAATCAATACAACATTTTATATCGGTTGGATATTGATCGGCATCGTGGAAAGGCTTTTTTGCTGGTGCAGTCAGAACATAAACCCGATTGGAGTTTTTTGGAAACCGATTATTCCGATGAGCTAGAAACGAAGAATGTGGGTGAAAATTACGAAGCGATTGAAAGCGGGATGAATTTGATATTTCGGCTTCAGGCAAATCCGACAAAAAGAATTGGTAAATCCGATCAAAAGGCGGACGATAAATTTAAACCTGCGGGAAGCAAAAACATTCGCCGGAGAGTCGAACTTCGCACCGATGAAGAGCGAACCGATTGGCTTGTGCGGCAAGGTGAACGATTGGGTTTTCAAATTGCCAATTTACAGATCGAACCCGCCGTGCGGAATGTGATGTCGGCGAAGGAAGAAAAAATTTCGTTTACAAAAAAGGGTAAGAACAATCCGATAACTTACGGCTCGGTTGTATTTGAAGGGGTTTTGCAGGTTACCGATGCTGATAAATTTCGTGAATCTATGGTCAATGGAATCGGACAGGGCAAAGCTTACGGTTTCGGTTTGTTATCGGTTGCACCGGCGAAATAATTTTATGGAGATATGAACATATGAGATTAAAAGACCTTCACACACTCCCAAAAGTTCGGGACAGTTTAAGTTATTTGTATGTCGAAAGATGCAAGATAGACCAAGATGCTAAAGCAATTGCCCTGCACAATATTAATGGCAAAACTTCCGTGCCATGTGCAAATCTGACACTGCTTCTCATCGGTCCGGGAACGACCATTACCCACGCCGCAATAACTACCTTAGCAGATAACGGTTGTTTGGTTATGTGGACAGGTGAAAAAGGAGTTCGTTTCTATGCTCAGGGCATGGGCGAAACTCGTGCTTCTAAAAACCTTCTGCATCAATCTTTTTTAAGCTCTATTCCGAACCTACGTTTGAAAGTCGTCAGACGTATGTATGAAATGCGTTTTGGTGAGGAACTCTCGCCCGATCTTTCGATCCAACAGATTCGCGGCAAGGAAGGTGTCAGGGTTAGAACAGCCTATTCACAAGCGAGTGAAGCAACCGGAATTGAATGGGTTGGGCGATCTTATCAACGCAACAACTAGCAAGCCGCTGATCCAGTCAATCGGGCATTATCTTCGGCAAACAGTTGTCTTTATGGAATTTGTCAGGCGGCGATCGTTTCCGCCGGCTATTCAACTGCTCTCGGCTTTATCCACACCGGTAAGATGCTTTCATTCGTCTATGACATCGCCGATCTATACAAAGCAGAGATCACAATTCCAATCGCTTTTCAAATGGCGGCGGAAAGTGAGGAAAATATCGAAAGCCGCATCCGCCATGCTTGTCGTGATAGATTCCACGAAACAAAATTCCTTAAACGGATTGTTCCCGATATTCAACAAGCCTTGGATGTGCCGATTGATGAAACCGAACTCGAAGATATTTACAACTACGACGAAGCCGCTCCCGGCGGTCTCTGGAATCCTGATTTCAACGCTACTGGTGGTGGGAAAAATTGGGCTGACGAGGAGGAATAAATAAAATGGTTGTAATAATGATGGAAAGAGTGAGTCCGGCTCTGCGAGGCGAGATCACCCGTTGGCTGATCGAATTGCGTCCCGGAGTTTTTGTCGGTAATGTGTCCGCACTTGTTAGAGATAAACTGTGGGAACTGATGCAAAAGAGAATGAAAAAAGGTGCGGCAACTATGCTTTTTAACGCATCGAATGAACAGGGATACAACATCAAACAATTTGGCAACACTGGAAGAAACGTAACTGATTTTGAAGGCTTACAACTCATCACAATCCCTGAAAAAAACGAATTCAATTAAAAATCTGATACTTAGGGTAGGTAAATGTTAATATCAATCAATGTGTTCCAAGTATTTTCTCTACGCACGTGGAGATGAACCGCCAGCTTGCAAAAGAACGTCTTAAAACTCTCGATTTTCTCTACGCACGTGGAGATGAACCGGACATAAAACTTAATCCTGATAACCCGCGTGAATTTTCTCTACGCACGTGGAGATGAACCGGTTTGACGGAACGGATCGCCCGGCGTTATTCATTTTCTCTACGCACGTGGAGATGAACCGACACTAATAGGACTAGAAAGTGAACAC
>JALZKH010000133.1 GCA_030859345.1 Acidobacteriota bacterium
CTTGGATGCTGGTCGGAGGCTTTTCGGAAATAGATGCGGAAAAAGCATTTCCGATGTTGGAGAATATGATCTATCGGCTTAATGATACGATTTCCGCTTTTGTAAAGGTCGGTGAATTTATTGATGTTAGCGGCTCGATGATTCAAAACGGTGAAGTGCAGCTCGGAATGTTCGGCGGACGTTTAGCCAAAGATTTTATGAAAACATTAAACAATTCCGATAAAGTTTTACTAAATCTCGCCCAAGTGGATTTTAACCGAGCCGCAGATTTAGCAAACAAATTTGAGCGTCCCGAAGTTCAGATAATGGCGAAAATGTTGATCTTGCGAAGTATTTTGGAAAATAAGGTTGAGCAGAAAAAACAGTCTGATGTGCCGAAAGGCGTTTTAACATCATCGCCGCCCGAACCTGTTTCAGAACCGTAGTATTTTTATTTGAGGGATTGAGATTATGTTTTACAGAAAATTTTTAGCGTCTGTTTTAATGCTTTTACTGATCGGTCAGGCAAGTTTTATTTTTGCGGGAAATGCAGATGATACGGATGAAAAAAATGCCGCAATCAGGAAAAATGCGACCGAACTTCTGCGTGAAACATCCGCTATGACGGCATCAATCAATTCTCCGAGTAATCGCATAAATTTTACAGTTTCAGTTGCCGATTTGCTTTGGAATTTGGATAAAGCGGAAGCAAACGCAATGTTTAATGCCGCGATTGAAGAGGTTAGAAAAAGTATTTCGCAAGTTGATGCGGAAATGAATCCAAACCCGTTCCCGTCAGCCAATGTCCGCCGTCAACCACAAGCGTTACGCCGTTGATGTAATTTGCCGCGTCCGAACATAAAAACAACGCCGAATTTTCAATGTCTTTGATTCGCCCGAACCTTTGCAAAGGAATTTTTTTCGTCAAAGCCTCTTTCAAGTTTGGCGGCAAAAGCCGTTTCATTCCTTCCGTATCTTCAATCGGTCCGGGAGCGATTCCGTTGACGCGGATTCCGTGTCGTCCCCATTCGACAGAAAGATTTCGCGTAATTGCATCAACTCCCGCTTTTGCCGCCGAAACGTGAATCTGCATCGGAGTCGCCAGATAATGAAGCGTGGCGGAAATGTTTAAAATTTGTCCGCCGTTTTCCTTTAACTGTTCGTAAGCGGCACGACAGACATTGAAAGTTCCTTTCGTATCAATATCAACCACCGTCCCGAAACCGTTTGCCGAAAGTTCGCGTGCCTTGCACAAAAAATTTCCCGCCGCACCGTTGACAACAATGTCAATTTTGCCAAAATGCTCAACCGTTTCTGCTATCGTATTTTCAACCGCTTCATAATCACGCACATCGCAAGCCACCGCAAAACATTCGCCGCCGTCGTCTTCAATCGCTTTTTTCATCGGTTCGAGATTTTCCATCTTCCGCGAAGTTATCGCTACCTTCGCCCCGTGTTCAGCCAAAGCCTTCGCCACGCCGCCCGTGATTCCCGTCCCGCCGCCCGTAACAAATGCGACTTTTCCTTCTAAAATGTTGTCGTTAAAAACTCTATCGCTCATAATTTATTTTTGACTGGAGCGTAAGCGTCACGCTTGCGATGAGTGCAAAGCACGAAAGTAAAGTTATTAATCTTCAAAGTTCGCTACGCATTTTTCGCGTTTAAAAAACGCTCATTGCAAGCGGGGACGCTCGCCGCTCCAGTCGGTTTTCCTTTAATGTTGTATAATCAAAAAAATAAATCTTATCATAAAGTCTAAACCTTTGAGATGTCGAATTTTGCAAATAAAATAAACGAATTGAAAACCAATTATGCCGATGCAAATTTGCGGGTGGTTATTTTTGTTGTTTTGCTTGTTTTACTGTTTGGGATTGTTGCCGTTTCATTCTCATTTTGCGGTAAAACCGATGTTGATCTGCGGACGCTTGCACCGAAAGACACAATTATTTATCTCGAAACAAAAAATCTGGGCGAAACTCTGAATGCTTTGACTAAAAGCAAATCTTTCAAAGAAAATTCCGCATCAAAAACAGATTTTTCGGTGATTGACGGAATTCAGGTTGCAATCGCAGTTACGGGCTTTGAAACGAGCGAAAATCAGGTTACGGATGAAAAAGCTGTTCTAAGTTTTAAGCCGAAATTTACCGCAATCGCCGAAACTCACGCTTGGAGTTGGCAGGTGAATTCGTTGGTTGAAATTAATTTAGATGATTTTGTCAAAAAGATTTACGGCAATAATGCGAAGTTGGAAAAGAAAACTGTCAACAATACCGAGAGATTTACCTGGACGGCGGAGGACGGGCGTAAAACCTTTGCCGTGATTTCAGATTCGCAGGTTTTTTTTGGAAACGATGAAGAATCAATCAATAAATGCTTATTGGCAAAACGCGGCGAAGCGGAAAGTTTGTTGAAAAATGAAAATTTATCGCTTGAATATGAAAAGGCGAAAGGGAAATTGGCATTCGGCTTTATTTCTAATGAAGGAATTAAACAAATTGCTGATCTGGTTGGGGTTACGGTTGCCGTCGGACAAACGGATGATGAAAATTCGAGAGGTTTTATTTCAAGAATTCTTCCGCAGATTTTAACAAATACGACACGCGAAATCACCTGGACGGCGGAAAAAACAAATAAGGGAATCGAGGACGAAATTTTTATCAAGACCGAAAATGAAACTTCAAAAGTCTTGAGCGAAACGCTTGTGTCAAACACCACAAATTCAAACGAGATTCTGCAATTTATTCCGCCCGAAACTTCTTCCGTAACCCGCTATAATCCAAAAAATCCGCAAATCGCTTTTCGCAGTTTATTGCTGACAACTGCAAAAAACAGCGATGCCGTCAATGCGAAAATCATTTCGGCATTTTCAAATTCCCTGCTTGCATCTTACGGAGTTGCCGATGCCGAAGGTTTTCTAAGTGCGGTTGATTCCGAGATTATTACCGTTCGCTTAAATGATGAAGAAAGATTTGCGGTTGTGAAAGTTAAAGATTTTGAAAAATTAAAACAGACGATTGTTGAAGAAATTAATTTTGCAAAAGAGCCTCAAGCGATTGGAAAAAACGGAAAATTATGGTTTGCCGATGATAAAAGTTTGGCGGTTATTTTAATTGGAGATTATTTTGTAATTGGAGATTTAGAAAGTGTTTCGAAAAGCATTGAAAACAAAAATCCAATAAATTTCAATCTGTTTACAGACTTCAAGAATAGTAAATCGGTTGCCGTAACGCTGACAAAAGACTTGGAAACGACTGAAAAAATTGTGCAAATTTTAGGTAAACCGAGATCAAACCAAATATCACAATCTTACATACTGACTCAAACTCGTTTTAGCAAACAGGGAATTGAGCGAAAATATATTTCGGATTATGGATTTCTTGGGACGATAATTGAGCAATTTGATAATTCGTAATACGCTTTACGCAATACGTCATACGTAAAAAAGGCGAATTACGTTTGACGAATCACGAATTACGTTTTACTTTCCGTTTAATTTTTAAAGCATTTTCATTTATCCATTTTTCCGCATCTTCAAAATATGGGAACTTTTCTTCATCACGTTTGAATTCTCGTGTATGCACACAGCGTCTGCCGTTTTTTTGATAGACGGGATGTTTGATGTGGAGCATTTCGTGATAGACGACATATTCGACGACGTATTTCGGGACAGTTTTTTCGTCGAGTGATTTACTAATGATGATTGCATTGTGAACGGGATCGTGGTGTCCTAATCGTCTGTAAGTTTTTCTTTGCGACCACGAAAGCTGCGGTTTTTTTATTTCGTTTTGAAAGTAAATTAAATTTAATTTGCCGAAGATATTTTCTAAATTATAGACATTTCCAATCGGCGAAGTTAAAATTTTGCGACCTGTTTTTCGTTTATGTTTGATCGCTTTTTTTTGAAAATCTTCTTTGTTTAGAAAATCGCGGTAAACTTTTCTGGCATTTGCAGGCACTTTTTTGCCGAGAAGTTTGGCGACTAAAATGTATGCGAGGGCTTTGTGGATTTTTAACGGTGCGTTGTTAAGAAGTTCAGCGATTCGCACGAAAACCTTGCTATTTTGGGCTTTTATTTTGCTGTTGACATTTACATACGGATAAAATTCCACTTCCACTTTTGGGATATTGATTTTCTTATCATAGAAATTGAAGGCTTCTTCGTAGTAAATTTCCAGTTCTTGAGGCGTTAAAATCATAAAATTGTTTATCAAAGTTTAACAGATTATTCTTGACAGATTGCTTCGCAAAATGCTATCAATTTAATAACAGCATATCTTAAAAATGATGTGCTTTTCAAAACTCACTATAAATAAAAAATGTCTGCTCGTGGAAATAAAAATTCTGAATCAGAACGATCCGCAAATTTTCCCGATGCACGCGGGCAAATAATACTTTCAGCAATAGTTAGCGAACATCTCAATAGCGGTCAGCCTGTCGGATCAAAGGTTATCGCCGAAAAATTTGCTAACAAATCCGGTTTAAGTTCGGCAACGATTCGCAATGTAATGAGCGAGTTGGAAAGTTTGGGATTACTTGAACAGCCGCATACTTCCGCCGGACGTGTTCCGACCGATGAAGGTTATCGGTTTTATGTTGACAATCTTTTGGGTATTTTGAGCCTTTCCAATGAAGACCTGAGTTTTATCAATAAAGAACTTGGGTTAAATGAGTTGGAAGGTGAAGAAACGCCCGACAGATTGATGGAACGAACTTCTCAGCTTTTATCTGCTCTTTCAAATAATATCGGAATTGTCGTTTCGCCGTCCTTGGCACACGACCGTTTGCAGCATATCGAATTTGTGAATTTGTCCGATAAACGTCTGCTTGTGGTTTTGGTTTCAAATCCGAGCATTGTTCATAACAAAGTGATTCGGATGAATGAAATTTATTCACAGGACGAACTCGACAAAACGGCACGTTATTTAAATACCGAATTTGCGGGAAAAAGTTTATCGGCAATTCGTGCGGAAATCTTAACTTTGATGCACGAGGAAAAAGCACTTTTTGATAAATTACTGCAAACCGCGATGATTCTTACATCGCAGAGCATTGACGGCGAAAACGATTTGCACGGTGAAGTTTTTGTTGACGGCACTTCTAATATTTTAACAAAAGGAGATTTTGCCGATATGCAAAGGCTTCACAAACTTTTAAGCACGATTGAGGAAAAATCGCGTCTTGTTCAAATTTTGAACGAGTGCATTACAAAAGATAAATCAATCGGCGATAAAGTTCAGGTAATTATCGGAAGTGAAAATTCCAATGATTCCTTTCAGGATTGTGCAATTATCACCGCACCTTACAGAATCGGAAACGATTCGGCAATCGGAAGTTTAAGCGTGATCGGTCCGACACGAATTGAATACGCAAGAATGATTTCGGTGGTCAGTTATATGGCTCGTATGCTTGAAAAAATTATGCTCAAGGAATCTTCCAATCTTTAAAATCTTGTCTTATTTATCTCAAAAATAGCTAATTCAGATAAAAAAATAATGAACTCCAAAAATATTACAAATGAGGAACTTGTAGAGGAATTTGACATCGTGGAACAAACACCAACGGTTGATGAAAACCGCATTTTAGGTAAATTCGAATTGGTCGGTATTCCGCCTTCTGTCCGCGGCGTTCCGCAAATTGATGTTGAATTTGAGGTAGATGCAAATGGAATCGTCAATGTTTCTGCCAAAGATAAGATGACCGGACTTGAGCAAGCGATGCAGATTACGCCTTCTTCCGGTTTGACACCTGATGAAATTGAAAGGTTGATTATGGATGCAGAAAAATCATCAGATACGGATAGGAAATCCAAAGATATAATTATGCACCGCAACAAAGTTACTTCATCAATTGAAAACACCCGCAAAGCCATGCACGAATTCCGAAAATCTATTCCACCTGAGGAATTGGAAGAAATTAATCAATCGTTAATCAAATCTGAACAGGAACTGATTGAGGATGATATTGAGATAATTAAGATAATTTATAATGAGGTTGAAGGGACGGCAAATAAATTATCTGAGAAACTTATGTCGGTTGCTTAAATCCGGCACTTGAGAAAATCGTCGTGTTATCGCAGAATTAAATAACGTCAGTTCAAAATTTTTTGGCTGACGTTATCTTTGTTTAGGATTTATATAAAATTAAAAAATAATATTATTGCAATTATATGAGTAAAAGAGATTATTATGAAGTTTTAGAAGTTTCAAGAACAGCAGACGAGGTTGAGATAAAGAGAGCCTACCGTCGTCAGGCAGTAAAATTTCATCCCGACAAAAATCAGGGAAATAAGGAAGCAGAAGAAAAATTTAAAGAAGCCGCCGAAGCGTATTCCGTTTTGTCCGACACACAAAAACGCTCCCGCTACGATCGGTTCGGACATTCGGGAGTAGGTAGCGGAGCAGGCGGATTTGATCCGGGTTTTACAAATATCGAAGACATTTTCGACCTGTTCGGTTTTGGGGATATATTCGGCGGCGGAAGTTCCCGCCGTTCAAATGTTCAGAGAGGTGCGGATTTGCGTTATGATTACGAAATCACGCTCGAAGAAGCCGCCACCGGCAAAGATGCCAAAATCGAAATTCCAAGGCTTGAAACCTGCGACGAATGCGATGGTAAAGGAACGGCTGAAGGCACTTCACGGGAAACCTGCATCACCTGCAACGGAAGCGGACAAATTCGCTATCAGCAAGGATTTTTTCACTTAATGCGGGATTGTCCGAACTGTGCGGGCAAAGGACAAATTATCAAAGACCCATGCAATAAATGTTTCGGTGGAGGCAGAGTCGAAAATAAGAAAACACTGGAAGTTAAAATTCCTGCCGGAGTTGAAATGGGTTCACGTTTGAGAATTGGCGGAGAAGGCGAATCGGGCGTTGGCGGCGGAGCGACGGGTGATTTGTATGTTTTTATTCACGTTGCCGAACACGAAAACTTTGAACGGCAGGGAACGAATCTTTATACTTCCGTTCCGATCTCATTTGCACAAGCGGCACTCGGAGCAGAAATTAATGTCAAAACACTCAACGGCGAAGAAGAATTAAAAATCCCGACCGGAACACAGACGGGAACGGTTTTTCGTCTTAAAAATCAAGGAATGCCGAATTTAGGTGGACGCGGAAAAGGAGATTTGTTCGTCGCTGTAACGCTCGTTACACCGAAAACTCTCTCACGCGAACAACGGAAACTTTTGGAACAACTTGCCGAAATTGAAGATGTTGATTTCCAAGACGAAGGTTTTATAGAAAAAGTGAGAAACATTTTTGGATAAGAGCTGATCTATTTTCTATTTATTTATGAGTAACTTATCCGACATAGGATTTCCCGTCAGAAGTGAGCATGATGTCAACGATGTAATTATGAGCATCCTCAATCATCTGGAAACAATTGCTTGTCCGCCGCGTGGTTTTTATTTCAAATTTGAAGATAAATCGGGTGCGGAAATTTACTTGCAAACCAATTCCGCACAGGAAATTATCGGATTTAATCCGGCATTTTCCGGCAAAAGCAAACGCCGTGTCGGATTGACGGAAATTATCGAACGCGACACTTCTGAATTAGACGGAGCATTTTACGCTTGGGCAAATCCAAAGGAAGAAGATTTTGAAAATTCGGGCGAATATCCGTTTGTTTTTGATGTGCCGGATTTCCGCGTTTATGAAAATATTGAATTGCCGAAATTAGCGGAAATCCAATTAAATGCCTTCGCTTCAAACGATTTTCAGATTTTTGCAAATGCGGAGGATTTTGAATCTTCCCAAACAGAAGAAACAAAATTTGCTTCAAACTTTTTTATACCAAGCGGTTTATTTGCAGTAAATGAAAATGAGGAAACGGATGATATTATTCCGCCGCAGGCTCACGCTATGTTTGCCGGAGAGATTAAGGAATTTGAATTAAAAACAAATGAATTTACGGGCGAAGCGTTCTATTGGTTTTGGGTTGAAACATTCGGTGGGGAAGTTGATGTTGTCGCCGACATTGCTTTAGTTAAGGAAAAACCGCAAATCAAAGGAATTATTCGCGGGAGCTTCTGGCTTTCGGGAAAATTAATTGGAGAAAATATTACTGAAAAGTAAAAATTAAAGATTTTTACCGCAAATTTTTTGTTGTTTTAATTGTCCGACATATAGATAAAATCTATCTGTTCCAAAATATCACTTGCTTCTTCATTTTCAAATTCAATCGCCTGCTGTTCAAGCACCATACAGCCAATCTCAAAATAAAGCGGATCGTCAAGCAGCGGAACGATTAAAGTTACGGGCAAAATGGCAAGCGTTTCAAAGCAGATCGCACGAATTTGTGCCAGATCGGTTTGGCGAATGATTTCCGCAATTTCTCCGGCTGAAAATCTGTCAAAAAGCACATCGCCAAGGTGGTCGAATTTATGATAATCGTTGCGAGCCAAAACTCTTTTAGCTAATTGAATAAAAACTTCGGCAGTTTCCGTCTGCGATTCCAAAACATTTGCACAGACCTCCGCCAGTTGATTTATTTCGCTTAAATTTTCAAGAGTTTTTGATTTTTTGTCTTTTGCCTGTTCGTCAAGAGCAGTCAGCAGACGGCTAAGTTCCCAATCGGCGTGTGCGTCGTAGGTGATTTTTTGTTTATTTGCAAAATTGTTGGTCTTCATCGCACCGACCAGCATTTTTTTTGTCATCGGTCGCATACCTTCCCAAATATCCACGACCTGCGTTCCGTAATTTTTATTTATCATTTCAACTCAACTTAAAAATAAGTTTGCGACTTTCCTGCCAAACTTGTCAAGAGTAAAAAAAATTCCCAAAATAAGCAAGCAAAAAATCTAATGATTCCTGCTCAAATCATTTGATGCATAATCTTCCAAACGGTTTTCCATTTGTTTGAGGATTTTTTCTTTTTCCGAATTGGAAATTTCAGCATCAATCAATTCAAATATCGCAAAAGGATTTAAATGCAGATGCCGAAGTTCCCATGCTTCCTTGTTGTTTTTTGAACTGCGGGAAAATAATGCTCCGTCGGCTTTTGAATTTGATACTTTTACGCCGCTGGAAAAAAGTTTAATTTCCGCAGCACTTAATTCATTTTTCAATCTATCTGAAAGCAGAATTTTTTGAAGCGTCCAACCGTATTTTCTATAAGTTTCTAAAATTTCTTTGATTTCTTGAAGCTTTATCATTTATATTGACTTTACAAAAAAGTTTTTATTGAGCCAGGTTTATATTTATCACAGAAGCGATGAAAAAATCCACGTCCGAAGCAAATCTTATAAAGGTATCGAGTGTTGTCGAAAAACGTATTTTGGAAGAATACGGTGCTGTATTTTTAACCAAAGCCACTCCGCCGACTAAAATTATGTTTACAAGCGAAGAGGAAGTTGATGCTTTTCAGGAAATGGCGGGAAGCACAATTGCGGAAATCGGCGGCACGACAATCGAACTCCAACCCAAAGCTATGAAAGCCCTGCAAAAAGCAGTCGCGGAAGCTAAACAAAAAGGATTAGAGATAACACCGCGTGATGGTGCGGAAGCCGCGAAAAGAAGCTATCGGAAAACCTTGGCACTTTGGAATTCAAGATTTGAACCTGCTCTCGAACATTGGAAATCAAGGGGAAATTTGACCGATGAAACTATTTCAAATCTAAAATCCTTACCTATAAATCAACAGGTTTTAGAAGTTTTGGAACTTGAGAAACAGGAGATTTATTTCAACACATTTTTCAATAATTCAATACTTTATTCGGTTGCCGCTCCCGGAACGTCGCAGCATTTAGCGATGCTTGCCTTTGATGTCAACGAATTTGAGAATGAAAAAGTGCGTGATATTTTAGCCAAACACGGTTGGTTCAGAACCGTGCAGAACGACGAGCCGCATTTTACATATTTGGGTTATGAGGAAAGCGATTTGCCCGGTTTGGGACTGAAAAAAGTTTTAAGAAATGGCAGTACATTCTGGATTCCGAATATTTAGACTTTTATAAAAATCAGAATTATTCATAAGATAAATTAAACTGCGAAGTTAGATTTGTAGTAGAATAAAGATAAAATTTACGCACAGTAAAAGGGGAAGTTTATGAAATATTGTCCGAATTGCGAAAATATCTATGCTGATGATACTTTACAATATTGTTTGCAGGACGGTTCGCCGCTGACTGACGAAAGTAACAAAAATAGCGATATTCCGATGGTTACTTTGCAGGAACAGGAAACGGTTGTTTCAAGCCGTGAACCCGATCAAATAAAAGTTGACCTGAATGATAATCCGCCGGTGCAAGTTATTCGTGAAGAAAGGCAAAGCGTAAGGACTCCGGTAATTCAGCCCGAACCCAAAAAATCAAATACTTTATTCTTAGTTTTAGCAACCGGTTTACTGACGCTTTTAGTGTTCGGTTTAGCCGGTATCGGAGCTTATTTTTATTTAAATAAAAATAATAAAAATTCCGAGCTTGCCAAAGATGCAAATTCTGCAACAAATAAAAACAGTTCGGAAAGTATAAAAAAACCTGCCGAAAACTTAGCTTCGGAAACGCCGGAAATAGAAGATACCCCGGAAAAAACGCCAACTCCCGATGAACCGGAAGAAACACCGACTCCCGAAGTTGATCTCGGAGAAATCAAAAATGACATCTCCGACAGAATTTCCAGTTGGAAATCTCAGACGGAATCTCAGGATTTGGATGATTATATGAACGGCTATGCCGACAGAGTTGATTATTATACAAAAAGAGGAGTTAGCAAAAATTTTGTCCGAAATGATAAGCAGAGAGCTTTCAGCAAATATGATTCGGTAAAATTTGATATTAGCAACGTAAGAATTTCACCCAGCAGCGACGGGCAGACGGCAAATGTTGTTTTTGATAAAGAATGGAATTTTTCGGGAGCTGAAGATAGTTCTTCGGGCAAAGTTCAACAGCAGTTAAAGTTAAAGAAACAAGGCGGCAATTGGCTGATAACATCTGAAAAAGACCTGAAAGTTTATTATGTCAGCAGATGATAAAATTTCGACTCGTTCGACAACCAATGACGACTGCGAAAATGTCAAAAATTTGGTTTTCGGCATTTTGTATGAATACGGACTAGAACCCGAACCCGACGGTATTGACAAAGATTTGGACGATATTAAGGCAAACTACGTAAATCGCGGCGGCTTGTTTGAAGTTTTGGAGAATAAAGACGGAAAATTAGTCGGAACTGTCGGACTTTTTCCGCTGGATGAAAAACGAATAGAACTTCGCAAAATGTATTTTGCAAAAGCAATTCGCGGACGGGGTTTGGGCAAAAAGACTCTGAAAAGAATGATCGAAGCCGCTGAACAAAAAGACTATGAACAAATAGTTTTAGAAACAGCAAGTGTTTTGAAGGAAGCCGTCGGACTTTATAAAAAGTTTGGTTTTATTGAAGCCAAAGACAAATACGCACCGCGTTGCGACCAATCTTTTTATCTGAATTTAGGATAAAATCAAAATATCGGCATCTTGTCATTAATTTTCTACGTCAAACAGAAAGACAACAATAAAATCTAAAAAAAGGAACGCTCTTATAAAACCAATATGGAAGATTGCACAGTTTTAGAATTAAACGAAGAATTAAATAGTGGGAAAGTCAATTTAATTGATGTTCGTGAATATGGAGAATTTGCCAACGGCAGAGTGAAAGAGGCGGAAAATATTCCGCTCGCCGAGGTCGGAAAACTTCACGAACAACTCGCTACTTCCGAAAAAGTTTATGTAATGTGCCGGACTGGAAGGCGTTCCGAGCAGGCACGCGATATTTTAAAGGCAGTTGGCTTTAATGACGTTACAAATGTTCGCGGCGGTTTGCAGGCATGGAAAAATGCAGGATTTGCGACAGAAAAGGATGAGAACGCACCATGGGAAATTGAACGGCAGGTTCGGCTTGCGGCGGGAGCATTGGTCTTGGTAGGGTTTTTTCTCGGTATGGTTCATTGGTCATTTCTTTTCATTACGGCATTTATCGGTGCGGGATTAGTAGTTTCAGCTTTGACGAATAGCTGCACGATGGGAATGATTTTGCTCAAAATGCCCTGGAATCAGAAGCAGAAGGAAGTCGGCAGTCAGCGGTAGCCGTCGGCAGAGTTTTATTGGATTTTTAGAATATTATGAAATTCAAACAATTTTATTTAGGATGTTTATCGCACGCTTCTTATTATTTGGGTTCGAAAGATGAAGCCGTAATTATTGATCCGCAGAGAGATGTTCAGCAGTATCTGGACGAAGCGGAAGAAAACGGGCAGAAAATTAAATTCATCATAGAAACGCATTCGCACGCGGATTTTGTTTCGGGACACATCGAACTCGCAGAAAAAACAGGTGCAGAAATTATTTACGGCGAAAAGGCACAGACGGAATTTCCGACGCATAAAATTAAAGACGGCGACGAATTAAATATCGGAAAAATAAAATTAAAATTTCTCGAAACGCCCGGACACACGCCCGAAGGCATTACGATTCTTGCCGAGCATAAGGAAAATCCCGGCGAACCTGTAAAAATGTTTACGGGTGATACGCTTTTCATCGGAGATGTCGGACGACCTGATCTGATCGGCTCAAAAGGTTTTTCTGCGACGGAAATGGCGGGTTTTTTGTATGATTCATTACACAATAAAATTTTAAAACTGCCGGACGAAACCGAAGTTTATCCGGCACACGGGGCGGGAAGTTTGTGCGGAAAGTCGCTTTCAAAAGAAACGTGGTCAACGCTCGGCGAACAACGCCAAATGAATTATGCGTTACAACCGATGGAAAAAGATAAATTTGTCGCTATGATGACAAAGGAATTACCTGAAGTTCCGGCATATTTCCCGGAAAGTGCGGCGAAAAATCTGGCTGGTTCTGTCGCTTTGGAAGATTTGCCGAAACCGGAAGGATTTTCGACGAAGGAAATTATTGACTTCGACGGTGTTGTTTTAGATGTTCGTGAAAGAGTCGAATTCGGCGAAGGTCATATTCCAAATGCGATAAACATTGGACTTGCCGGACAATTTGCATCGTGGGCGGGAACTTTGATTGCGGTTGGAACTCCGATAGCAATTGCGGCGGACACGAAAAAACAAGTTAATGAAGCCGTAATGCGTCTGGCGAGAGTCGGATTTGAAACTGTCAAAGGATTTATTTTGATGGAGGATTTTGAGGGCGAAAAAAATACGGTTAAGCAGATTCCAGTCAGCCAGGTAAAAGAAAACTTATCGGATAAGATTCAATTTGTGGATGTTCGCCGACCTCCCGAACATACGGGCGGACACGCACCTCAGACGATAAATCTGCCGCTCAATAATTTGTCAAAAGAAATTGACAAACTTGATCCCGACAAACCGACTTATGTGATTTGCCAAACTGGTTACCGTTCGAGCGTCGGGACAAGCATTCTGGAAAATGCGGGAATTAAGGAAGTTTATAATGTAACGGGCGGAACAAAAGCGTGGATTGATGCGGGATTTGATACGGAAGTTACGGAAACTATTGGTGCAAATTCTTAAAATCCGAAAATTTGATAAAGAGGTTTATTTCAAAAATGCGGTGTTTTAAAATTTTATTAATAAGTTTGTTTCTATTTGTTTTGACCGTTTCGGCACAAGTTTCGCCCAAAAATACGAAAGTCGAAGATGATGGGGAAATCTTAAAAGTCGAAACTCAACTGGTTGATGTTCCGATTGTTGTAACAAACCAGGATGGAAAACCGATTTTAAATCTCAAATCTGAAAATTTCGATATTTTCGAAGACGGCAAAAAACAGGAACTTTCCGCTTTTACCACGACAAACGCACCTTTTGAAGTTGCACTTCTGCTCGACACATCCGGCTCAACCCGTTCGGAACTACGCTTGATCAAACGCTCCGCCGCAATGTTTATTAATTCCCTGCGTCCTGGCGATAAAGTTTCGATAATTTCCTTTAATACGGAAGTCGAAAACGGAGCAAGCTATGCCTTTAGTGAGGTTTTAATTGGATTAACCAATGACAGACAAAAACTTGAAGCAGCCTTGGAAAATGTTAAAACAAGTAACGGAACACCTTTTTATGACGGACTTTTGCAGGTTGTCGAGAATGTTTTCAAAGATAAACCGACGGAAAAATCCCGCGGCAGACGTGCTTTGGTTGCATTAACGGACGGAGTTGATTCAACCAGCGACGCGGGATTTGATGAAGCACAGGAATTATTGAACAAATCCGGCATCACGACATATTTTATAAACATCAACACCCGCGACGAATTCGAGCAGAATATCTTAGGCGATTGCCAAACCGCAACTCATTTTTCCAGCAGTCAGA
This sequence comes from Acidobacteriota bacterium, assembly GCA_030859345.1. Classification (GTDB taxonomy): domain Bacteria; phylum Acidobacteriota; class Blastocatellia; order Pyrinomonadales; family Pyrinomonadaceae; genus Aridibacter. Next base: position 14,242 of record JALZKH010000133.1, read on the forward strand.
TAAGACGTTATTACAGCTCGATTTCCAACAATTCCAAACTCGAAAAGGTTTATGATTTTTGCAAGATCGGCGATTTTGAAAGGTTGGCGATGAGCAAACTTTTTTATCAGATAGCTGAAAATGAAATGGAAATATTGGCAAAAACTTCCGGTGGAAAAGTATTTCCTGCAGGAAGTCTGCGTGATGCGAGAACCATTTTCAAAAATATCGCCGAAGAGATTGGCACAAAATACAGTCTCGGCTACTATTCAACCAATGATAAACGCGACGGTAAATATCGCCGAATTAAAGTAGAGTCGAAAAACCTGCCAAAAGGAACACAAATTCGGGCGAGAGAAGGCTATATTGCTCCGCAGAATTAGGGACGAATGAAAAGGATGAGGGAAATAGTGGAAAAAGTTTTCTTATCCATCGTTCCTTGTTCCTTATTCGTTCATTCACTAAAATAAACCTATGAAATTCAAACGTATAACTTTAATGGTTTTAGATAGTGCCGGAATCGGCGAAATGCCCGACGCAGCAGAATGGGGCGATGCGGGTTCGGATACGCTTGGGAATGTGATTGATTCGCGTCCGATCCAATTACCGAATTTGCAGAAATTGGGTTTGGCGAATATTAGACCATTCAAAAACCTCGAAGCCGTCGAAAACCCAATCGGCGGCTACGGCAAATGCACACTCAAATCCAACGGCAAGGACACCACAACAGGACATTGGGAAATGGCAGGAATCATTTTAGAAAAAGCCTTTCCGACATATCCAAACGGCTTTCCCGATAAAGTTATTTCCGAATTTATCAAACGAGCAAATGTTCCCGGCATTCTCGCAAATATTCCCGCTTCGGGAACAGACATCATCGGAAAACTCGGCGAAGAACATGTCAAAACAGGCAAACCGATCGTTTATACTTCCGCCGATTCCGTCTTTCAGATCGCCGCCCACGAAGAAGTCATTCCAATCGAAAGACAATACGAAATCTGCAAAATCGCCAGAGAATTGCTCGACGGCAAACATAAAGTCGGACGAGTCATCGCCCGCCCGTTCATCGGTGAATCTGCGTCAAACTTTACACGCACTGAAAACCGTCACGATTATGCCGTCCCGCCACCAAACAAAAACTTGCTTCCAATGCTCGCTGAAAAAGGTTTAGACGTTGTCGCTATCGGCAAAATAGCTTCGATCTACGTTTCCCTCGGCGTAACGCAAGACCTGACGGCAAAAAATAACGACCAATCAATTGACCAAACCATTAACGCTCTAAACGACGATACGACAGGCTTGATTTTCTCAAACCTCGTTGACTTCGATATGCTCTATGGACACCGCCGCAATGTCGAAGGCTATGCAAACGCACTAGAACATTTCGATAATCGTCTGCCCGAAATCTTCAACGCAATGCACGACGACGATTTATTAATAATCACCGCCGACCACGGCAACGACCCGACCTACAAAGGCACAGACCACACCCGCGAATACTGCGTATTATTAACCTACACCAAATCAAACGAAACGGGCGTAAACCTCGGCACACGCCAAAGTCTCTCTGACATCGGACAAACAATCGCTGAAAATTTTGGAATTGAGATTGCGGATGGTGTGAGTTTTTTGGACGAATTGAGTTAAAATAGTTTTGAGGTGAAAAATATGGGCTTAGCAAAATTAGAAACTCACTATTACACCATCGAAGAATATTTGGAATTAGAAAGAAAAGCTGATGAAAGAAGTGAATTTATAGATGGTGAAATATACTCTATGGCTGGTGAAACAGGAAAACACGGGGATGTTTCAGCAAATTTTTTAGCACTTGTTGTAACTGGTCTTCGTGGTTCAGATTGCCGTGCGAGAACAAAGGACACAAAAGTAAAAAGCGGAGCTTTAAAGAAACAATTCGGCAAAGGAATGATCTCTTATCCCGATATTGTCGTTATTTGCGGCGAACCCGAATATCACGATAAACATAAAGATGTCGTCCCGAATCCTACTGTCATTATCGAAGTCCTGTCCGAATCAACCGAAGAATTCGACAGAGGCGTAAAGTTTATGCGTTACCGCAATTTTAACGAAACTCTGACCGATTATATTTTGGTTTCACAAGATGAACCCTTGATCGAACACTACATAAAACAGGAAAACGGCGATTGGCTTTTGAAGGAATATAAAGACTTAGACACAACTTTTCAAATCATTTCGATTAATTGTTCGCTTACTTTGAAAGACATCTACGACCGCATCGAATTTTAAGGCATTAAAATAGAGTAAAGATTTAAGTTTTACCAAAAAAGTTTTCAATTTTCGTTCGAGTTCCTCTAAATTTTTCACTTATAATTCCATTTTACAAAGTCGGCAATTTAATTTCTATCAGCAAACCGCCGTCGGATGCGTTTTCGGCTTTTATTGTGCCGTGGTGATTGGTTATAGCTCGTTCGGCGATTGCCAGACCTAAGCCGTTGCCGCCTGTTTTTCGATCGCGGGCTTCCTGAACTCGGTAGAAGGGTTTGAAAAGTTTTGATAATTCTTCGTCGGGAACGCCTTCGCCGTGGTCTTTGATCGAGATTAGGGCGTTGTTTCCTTGAGTTGCAGTTGAGATTTCTACTTCGGAATTTTCTTTCGTGTAACGCACGGCGTTTCGGAGGACGTTTTCTATCGCACTTCTTAGAAGATGTTCGTTGCCGAAAACTTTCAGATCGCCGTTTTGTGAAATTTTCACATCTTTATTATTTGCTTTGGCTTCAAAACTGGCATCGGCAGCAACCTGTTCGACTATTTTGTTGATATTTAATTCGTGCTTTTCAAAATCCTGCGAACCCGTTTCGAGTTTTGAAAGCGTTAGAAGCTGTCCGATCAGATCGTTTAAGCGTGCCGATTCTTTTTCGAGTCTTTCGATAAAAGGGATAGTTTCAGGCGATGTTTTGACACGGGCAAGTTCTAAGGCGACATTCATACGGGCGAGCGGTGAACGCAGTTCGTGGGAAATATCCTGTGTCAGACGTTTTTCCGAATTGATTAAACTTTCGATTCTTTTCGCCATTTCGTCAAAATCGCCCGCAAGTTGTGCCAATTCGTCTTTTCTATTACCGATCTTCTCGGCAACGCTCGTATTAAAATCTCCTTCGGCAATCTTGCGTGTTGCATTACGCAGTTTCGTGATCGGCGATGTCAGATAGCGTGCGAGAAAATAGCAGAACAATCCGCCGATCAGAACAACGGCAAGCAACTGCAAAATAAATCGCTGGGTGAAAAACGTCGGTGGCTGAAACCTTTTTAATTCAATAACATATATGTATATTTCGCCGTCCACTAATGCTATTCTTTTTGCACCGTAGGTTCTGTCATCAAACCTTTTGAACTGAGGCTCATCGGTTCTTAATGTGTTATCAAACAGGTCATTTATATCAGCGATCCGCAAATCTCCGGCAATCAGATTTCGCTGTTTATTGAAAAATCCAATGGAGTTTATACGACTGCGTGTTTTTTGACGGGCTAAATATTCTTCCAGTCCGTCGAGCCCTTCGTTTTCGTAGATTTGAACGGATGTTTGTGAATCAACCGTAATCGCTTCGCCAACAAAAACCTGCCATTGCCGGGCGAGCGGTGCGGAACTGGTTGACCAATTGACAAGCGTAATTGCACCGACGATCAAAGCAATTGCCAGACAAAACCAAAGGAAAATTTTAAGAAATAGACTCATATTTCATTTATCATTAGTATTTAACATTTATTATTTATCAGAAGATTTATTAATTAAACAGCACTATGCAATTACGCAGCTGATCAATGATAAATGTTAAATGCTCAAGGTATAGATGTATCCGACGGAACGAATCGTTTTGATTCTGTCTTCGTCATTATCGTGTTTGCCGAGTTTTTTGCGGAGATTGCTGATGTGCATATCGAGGCTTCGGTCGTAGGGCGATAGTTCTCTTTCGAGAACATCAAGACTTAAATCCTCTTTTTTTACAACATTTCCGGCTTCTCTAACCAACGCAACGAGCAGATCGAACTCAACTGCGGTTAATCCCAGCTTTTCGCCGTCAACTTTAGCAGTGCGTCCCGATAGAGAAATTATTAAATCCTCAATTTCTAATTTTTCAGTAGAAAGATTTTCGGCATTCTTTACATTCTCCATCCGCCGCAAAATTGCCCGCAGCCTTGCTACAAGTTCACGCGGATTAAATGGTTTCGGCAGATAATCATCCGCACCGATCTCTAAACCGACAATTCGCTCCATATCTTCACCGCGTGCCGTCAACATTAAAACGGGAATTTTCGATTCCTTACGCAATTCACGCAGAACATCGAAACCGTTTTTCTTCGGCAGCATCACATCTAAAATAACCATATCGTGATTTTCTTCAAGTGCTTCATTCAAGCCGCTTTCGCCATCGTGAACCGATTCCACATCAAAACCTTCGACGGTTAGATATTCTGAAACAAGTTCGCAGAGTTCCTCGTCGTCATCAATTATTAAGATTTTTTCCATAATCGAGTGCTATTTTACTTCAATTTTTGTTGTTTCGCTTCAAATTTTACAATTCTTTACATTACTTAACGGAAATCTTACAGCCAAAGTCAGTTTTATTTCGTCTTATTAACTGAACGCGAAAAAATTATGCGACATTCAATTTAGAAATAATTTTCAATTTTACAAGGAGAACAAATAATGAAAAAAGTATTAGTAACATTTATAGCAATCGCAATGGTTGCTTTAGGAACAATTTTCGTGATCGGACAATCAACCGATTCAAACTCAGGAAACAAAATGGAGAGACAGGAAAGACACAGCAAATTCGGCAAACGCGGAAGACGCGGAATGCGTGGACACGGAATTGGACATATGTTTAGAATGCTTGATCTGACCGATGCTCAAAAAGAACAGATGAAAACCATCAGACAAACAAGTCGTGAAAACACAAAGTCTCTACGCGAGCAAATGAAGTCAAATCGTCAACAACTTCAGCAATTAACTGAAAACGGAACATTTGATGAAGGTGCAGTAACGGCAATTGCCGGGCAGCAAGGTCAGCTTCACGCTCAAATGACAGTTGCAAAACTTAGAGTTAGATCGCAAATGTATAATGTTCTGACAGCCGACCAAAAAGCTAAATTAGCGACGATAAAAGCGGAATTCAAGAAAAAAATGGAAGAACGCAAAGCACAATGGGCGGCAAAAAAAGCCGAAAGACAATCGCAACAGTAAATTAATCAGATAAACAATTGATTGATTCACAATTCAAAAAGGGCTTCGCTAAATTTTTAGTGAAGCCTCTTTTTATGGCAGAAACCCGACAGTTATGGAGGGTGCTTTTAGTTATCAGTTCGCTAAAAGCACCCTCCATAAC
>JALZKH010000135.1 GCA_030859345.1 Acidobacteriota bacterium
CCCGAAAATTAGTCGGTCAAAGCACCGACTACCACGAATTTTCTAAGAACAAAGAACTGTCGCCCTTTCAGGGCTAATAAGGAAACCCACGCTGCAAGCAGACGGGGAATTCTTTTAGATTAAAATCATTCTTTGATAAAATTTTATTTCCGTCAAAAAAAGTTTTTATTTCATAATTTATGATGACAGATTGGCTGAAACCTTTGCCGAAGTATTTTAAAAAGTTTTTGTTTTGTTAGATAATAACTTTAATGAAAGAAACAGGAGAAATTCTTAGCGTTAAAGAAGCTAGTGCATGGGCAAGCAAACATATCGGTAAAAATGTTACGCCCTCAAATATTTCGTATCTCATAAATTATGGCAGAGTAAAGAAAATTGGCAAAAATGGAAATGTTTTTGTTTCAAAAAGAGATTTAGTTACTTATTACAAAACGCAACCGAACGAGAAGGATTGGAAAAAAAAACTTGGTGATGACTTAAATTGGGCTTTGTCATTTGAGCAATACAAAGAATCTCAAACAACAAAGCACGTGCATCGCCTGCATCCATATAAAGGAAAATTCATCCCGCAGCTTGTCGAATATTTTCTTGATAAACACACAGATAACTTCAAAACGGAGGTTTTCTTTAAAGAAGGGGACATCGTGCTTGATCCTTTTTGCGGAAGTGGAACAACTCTCGTGCAGACAAATGAGCTAGGAATTCATTCCATCGGCGTTGATATTTCTAAATTCAATGCTCTGATTTCAAATATCAAAGTCAAAAAGGTTGATTTAATTGAATTACAAACTCAAATAAATTCTATTTCAGCTTGGCTTAAATCATTTACTGCCGAACAATACAATATAGAATTTGAAGAAAAATTAAATACTTATCTCGGCAAATACAACAGCAAATATTTTCCTTCGCCCAAATTTAAGATACAAGTTCGTAAGAAGGAAATTGACGAAAAAAGCCACGCCGCTAAACACGAAGAATTTGTTTTGAAAAAATATAATGAGTTTATTGAACTTTACAGCATTAAACTCAAGCAAAATGAAAACAAACGCTTTTTGGACAAATGGTTTATCGAATCGGTGCGTGAGGAAATAGATTTTGTTTCCGAACAAATCAAAAAAGTAAAGAGCAAAGAAATCCGCGATATTTTAACCGTGATTTTAAGCCGAACTGTCCGCAGTTGTCGTGCAACAACACACGCCGATTTAGCGACTTTGAAAGAACCCATAACAACCGTTTATTACTGCAAAAAACACGGCAAAATCTGCAAACCGCTTTTTACAATCGTTTCGTGGTGGGAAAGATACGCAAACGACACGATCAAACGTCTTGCTCAATTCGACAAATTGCGGACGGAAACAAATCAAATCTGCTTAAACGGCAATTCGGAAAATTTTGACATTTTCTCAGCTTTACAAAACAAAAATCCAGACTTTGCCAAACTCGCCGAAAATCAAAAGATTCGCGGAATTTTCTCAAGCCCACCGTATGTCGGTTTGATTGATTACCACGAACAACACGCTTACGCTTACGACCTTTTCGGCTTTGAACGCAAGGACGATTTAGAAATCGGCTCAAAAGCAAAACGACAAAGCAAAACCGCCAGAGAAAATTATGCGAAAGGAATTTCAAATGTTTTAAAGAATTCCCGGAGATTTATGATTGAAGATTTTGATGTTTTTCTTGTTGCTAATGACAAATACAATCTCTATAAGCAAATTGCCGAAAATGCAGAAATGCAAATCGTTAATCAATATAAACGACCTGTTTTGAATCGAACGGAAAAAGATAAACAGGCTTATTCAGAAATAATTTTTCATTTGAAAAGGAAATAATTATGGACAATGAACAAATTCTTTATGCTATTACAATCGAAGACTTAAAAAATGTTTCTGAAGAAATTGAGATGAAATTTTCTGAATCAGATATTGATAAAATTCAAGAAAAGATCGGTGATTTTATGGGTGATATTTGGTATGAAGCAATTCAAAATGCCTTAGAAGAAATTAATCAAAATTAAATATGCTTTCACAAGAACACAAAACACAAATTATAGAAACAATCAAAATTTGTTTAAGAAACAAGTTCAAAAATTATAAACCGGAGACGGCAAATATGCCATTTCATTATAGTTTGTTGGGAAAAGACAGGATGGCTTTGTATTCATTTATACAATCGTTGAATACAACTTTTGGAGTTTCAATTTATGAACCTGTTGCGAGAGAGCTTGCAAAATACAAATTTAAAGAAGCTCATACACAATTTGATTTAGGAAAGTTCATTACGCAAGATGCTCAAAATGAAATTCAAAGAATAATGAATGATTTATCAATTGGCGGTGATGTAAATAAAGAAGAAGAAACTGAAAGAATTCGAAAAGTCGCTCAAACTGGCGAAGTAAATGAACTCAAATCTGTAAAAGTTGATTTGTTTCTCGTGTCTGAAAGTGATGAAGTGTTTATGTTTGACTTAAAAACCGTTAAACCAAATAAATCAAATTTCGTTTCATTTAAGCGAACATTGCTGGAATGGTTGGCTGTTTTCTTTTATCAATTTCCCGAAGCAAACGCTAATACTTTAATTTCGATACCTTATAATCCTTATGAACCTAATTCTTACAAGCGTTGGACGATGAAAGGAATGCTTGATGTTAAGGATGAAGTATTTGTAGCAGAAGAATTTTGGGATTTTCTTTCTGGTGATGGAACTTATTCTGATTTACTTGACTGTTTTGAACAAGCTGGAATTGAATTGCGACTTGAAATTGATAATTATTTTGCAAAATTCAGGTTGAACTAAAATCTTTCCTCATAGACTTTACAATCCACACGCGAAAACCGAAAATCTAAGTTTCTTATGCTTTCATTGCTTAAAATTAAAAATATTGCGTTGATTGATGAACTTAGTCTGGAGTTCGGTCAAGGATTGAATCTTTTGACGGGTGAGACGGGTTCGGGGAAATCTATTATTGTGGATTCGCTCGGGGCTTTGACGGGTGAGCGTGTGTCTTCGGATTTGATTAAGGAGGGCGAGGGGAAGGCTCAGATCGAGGGACTTTTTTTGCTTTCGGCGAATGCTGATCTGCACGAGATTTTTTATGAAAGCGGTGTTGAACTGGAAGATTCAAGTGAGATTGATTTGATTATTCGGCGGGAACTATCAGGAACGGGAAGGAATCGGATTTTTGTCAATAATCAATTGGTAACACAAGGCTTCTTGAAAAAGATCGGTGTGGTTTTAGGCGAGATTCACGGGCAGGGCGAGCAAGCAACACTTTTTAATCCGACTAATCATATAGAGATTTTAGATAAATATGCACGGGTCGAAACAGAACGTGGAGAGATTGCAGAAAAGTTTCGGGAAATGGGAAGAATCCGCCGCGAACTCGAAAATTTGCAGGAAGACGAAGCACAGAAATTACAGCTTTTGGACATATTACAGTTTCAGATAGACGAGATCAGCAAGGCAAATCTGGAAGCGGATGAAGATTTTGAGTTGGAAGAAGAAAAAAAACGTCTGAACAACGTCGAAAAACTCTCGACTTTAAGCGATGAATCTTACGCGATTTTGTATGAAAATGAAGATGCGATCGTCGGAAATCTGGAAAAAGTGATTCGTAAAATTAACGAATTATCCGGGTATGCTTCGAGTTTTTCGGAATATAAAGAAAGTTTGGACACGGCTCAAGCGGTTTTAGAAGATTTGGCGTTTGCGGTCAGAGATTTCGGCGGTTCGATTGAATTTTCGCCTGAAAGATTGGAGGAAATCGAAAACCGTCTGGCGGAAATTTCACGTTTAAAACGAAAATACGGCGGTTCGGTCGAAGCGGTTTTGGCAAATTTAGCGGAAGTGGAAGAGCGGCTTGAAAATATCACAACTGCCGAATTCAAAGAAAAAGAATTGCGTCAGAAATTGGCAAAAGTTCGGGCGGAATATATTGAAGCTGCAAAAGATTTAAATAATAAACGTGAGAAAGCGGCGAAGAAATTTGAGAAAGAGATTGAAAAAAGTTTAAAAACGGTTGCACTCGAAAAAGCAAAATTTGTCATTAATTTTGAAACGCCGAAAGAGAGTGAATTAAAAAATTCGGAAAGCGATAAACCATTTACTTCCAAAGGTTTTGATCAAATCGAATTTTATTTTTCGGCAAATCCCGGACAATCTCCAAAGCCTTTGGCAAAAGTCGCTTCGGGCGGCGAAGCATCGCGTTTGATGCTGATTTTGAAAACGGTTGCGGGAATAAATTACCCGGAAAAATCGGTTGTCTTCGACGAGGTTGATGCCGGAATTGGCGGTCGTGTGGCAGAAGCGGTCGGACTCAAATTAAAGGAATTATCAAAAACCCAGCAGGTTTTGTGTGTTACACATCAACCGCAAGTTGCATCGCTTGCCGATCATCATTTTATTGTTGAGAAAAAAAGTGTCGGCAAAAATACGGAAGTCGGTGTGCGACATTTGAAAGAAAACGAGCAGATCGAAGAAATCGCACGAATGCTTGCAGGTGAGAAAATTACCGACGCGGCACGGCAGAATGCACGGGAAATGCTGCGGATAGGGACAAGGGACAAGGGACAAGGGACAAGGTAAGAATAAAAAACTTGTTATTCTCGTTACTTTTTTATAAACCAAAAGAAAAAAGGCGAGGGCAAGAATAATTCCCTCGTCCCTATTCACTCTTTTTACAAAATTATGAAATCTGAAATACTTGTAAAAGTAACCCGCGGCGGGACGCTTGAATCGGTGCATCGCGGGACTTTGATTGTTGTTGATGGCGATGGCAAAAAAGTTGCGGAAATCGGTGATGCGTCTGAAGTTACATACTGGCGTTCGGCGGCGAAGGCTCTGCAGGCGATTCCGTTTATAACAAGCGGTGCGGCGGATGCCTTCGGATTTACTGAAAAAGAAATTGCACTCGCTTGCGGTTCGCATTCGGGTGAAAGTTTTCATACTGAAACTGTCCGGCAAATGCTTGAAAAGACTGGTTTTAGCGAAAAGAATTTGTGTTGCGGTTCACAACCTCCTTTTGACAAAGGAACTGCCAAGGCGATGATAAAGTCAGATGAAAAGCCGACTCAATTACACAATAATTGTTCAGGAAAACACATGGGAATGCTGGCTTTAGCAAAACATACGGGAGCGAATCACGAAACCTATCTGGATCTGGAAAATCCCGTTCAAAAAATGATTTTAGAAACAGTTTCGATCTTTACGGAAATTCCGTATGATGAAATAAAACTCGGAATTGACGGATGTTCCGCACCGAATTTTGCCGTGCCATTAGATTCGATGGCTTTGGCTTTTGCGAAGTTGATAAATCCGCCGCCGGGTTTTGATGAAGAGTTGAAAAACGCTTGCGAAAGAATTGTTTCGGCGAAGATGAAATATCCTGAAATGGTTGGCGGAAGTGATCGGCTCGATACAAAAGTTATGCAGGCTTTGGAAGGAAAAATCATCTGTAAAGTCGGTGCGGAAGGCGTTTGGTCGGCTGGCGTTTTGCCGTGTGAGAAATGGGAAAAAGGTTTGGGAATTGCACTTAAAATCGAAGACGGTGATGACAATCGGGCAAGACCTGTTGTGGCGGTTGAAATTTTGCGGCAACTTGGCGTTATGACGGATGAAGCGGAAGAAACTTTGAAAGAACTTTCGCCGATGATCTTGAAAAATAGAATGGATATAGAAGTCGGCGAAGTGGTTGCAGATTTTGAGATTTAGATTGGAAAGAATAGAACACGGATTTCGCGGATCAGGCGGATTTTCGCAGATTTTATTTTTATAAATTTTTTTAATCAGTATAAATCAGTAAAATCCGTGTAATCCGCGTTCTATTCTTTAAAATGAATTATGGCACAAACACAACAAACCGAACCGCCGAAACTTCGCAAAACTGCGGACGGCGAAATTGATACGAATTCGCTTGCCGATTTGCTCGAATTCTTTTTGAATTTTGACCAAAGAGTTGCGATTGTTCGTCATCCGCAGGTTGAGGAACTTTTTCAATGGAAACAGGCTGACGACAAAGCAAACGGCATCGAAACTTATCCGTTTGAAAACGCCGAAGCACGTTTTGCCATCGGGAGTTTTCAGGCGATTGCGGAAAATAATTCGGAAGAAAAGTTAAAGCGTTGGATTTCGGATATTTTGCAGGCTCTCGGCGAAGCGAAACAGACGAATGAAGATATTTCAAAAAGTTATAATTTAGAGCAGGGAAAATCTCACATCGTACAAGCAGCAAAAATTCCTTCCGAACTCGAACAGAAAATTTATCTGACAAGTTGTTGGATAGAATCTCTATGCACAGCGGAAGTTCGCTTTTTAGGTTGGGTTTATCAGGAACTTTACGGACAGCCTTTTCAGCCGATTACGTAATAGTAGTCCAAAATTTACAAACCTGTTTAATAATAATGAAAAGAAATTTAGAAGAAATTTTATTTTCTGTTTAATGCCAATATATTAAATTTTATATCTTCCTACGCAAATTTTAATCATCAAATAATTCTGCCGGATTAATTTTGAATTGCAGCATATTTGCGGTTTTTCTGCCACCATCTCCGCCTTTTCTTTGCATTGTAATCTTACCGATTTTAAAATTTCCTCTTTTCGTTATCTCTATTTTTCCATTTCCGAAAAAATTTAAGCCAAAATTCATCGGCTTTAAGACCCATCTTGCATTTGATTTGATTTTTTGAGCAACTAGCATCCATTCTGCCGAAAACTGTCCTCTTCCTTTTAAAATATCCGCCATAATTAATGATTTATTCTCAGTAATCCATCTTAAAACTGACAATTGTTCATATTCTTCAAATTCATTTGCAAACATTCTTCGTTTATCTTTAAGAATTTTGATGTTCGGCTTAGTTTCTCCCGTATATCTTTTTAAAATATCAATTATCTCGCCGGGGATTTCCCACATTTCGACATATCTATCAACCCATCTTTTGTCAATTTGGTTAAAACCTTTCGGATTGCTCTCCAGTTTGACCTGGAGGTTTTGAATATATATTGCTTCCTTTAATTTGATTGTTACCTGAGCCTGAACATCTGTTTTATAACCGCTTAGTTTTATTGCTCTTACAAATTCAATTTCTTCTAATTTATATTGCATTATCAGAAGCCATTTTTGAGCATCAATATCATTTTTCCAGCCGTTAAATTTTTTAACAATGTCATCTTCATTGTTAAATCCGTTTTTTGCTGTTTCCGAACCTAATTTAATTAAATCCATTGATAAATAAATTGTTTGAAAAATTTTCTTTTAACCTTTGATTTGCAATATCAACATATTCTTTCGAGATTTCAGAACCGAGCCATTTTCTGTTGTTAAGAATTGAAATCTTAGCTGTTGTTCCGCTTCCGATAAAGGGATCGTAAACAATATCGTATTCTTTTGTCCAAGTAATAAGCTGGTCAAAGACTAATTGTTCGGGAAATATTGCGGGATGCTTATAAGCTATTTTATCTTTCGTTGAAATGCCGCCGCCGATGGAATAAAAAAATACGTTGCCGACTTTTTTTTCATTTGTCCTCTCGACTTTTTTGTAATCTAAACTTCCATTTTCACCTCTATTTTTCATATTTGCCAGTCCTTTATATTTTGTTTCTTCTTTTATCGGATTAAATGTTTTAGGATTGCCTTTTGAGATGGCAAATATATATTCAAAATGCTGGTGATACCTTTTTCCCGCTGTTGGCATCGGATTATTTTTGTAATAAATCATCGTGTCGTGAAGTTTAAGTCCGATCTCTTTAAAATACAACGCCTGCTCGAAGCTCGTTCCGGTTTCGCTGCCGTTTTTGGTTTTGTCGCCGACAACCCAAATTATCACTCCGCCTTTTTTTAAAACTCTCTTTAATTCATTAGCTATTTTTTTAAATTCAAAATTATAGCCGTTGTAATTTCTAATATCGTCGTAAGGCGGTGAAGTAATTATAAAATCTAAGAATTCATCCGGCATCTTAGCCATAGTTTTAAGACAATTTTCGTTATAAATTTTATCTAATTTCATCGGTCAAATTTTTCTGTTTACAGAGGGTTAAGCAGTGCAATGATCTTTGAAATGAAACATTGTCTGCTCAAAATAATCATAATATTTTAATTCACGTAATAGCTTATCTAAAAGTCTGACATTGCTTCAAGTCGCCCGAATTGAAACCGCGTTTGAACCACGTTACACGCTGTTCGGATGAGCCGTGGGTGAAGGAATCGGGGACGACGTAGCCTTGTGTGCGTTTTTGGATCATATCGTCGCCGACCGCCGCCGCCGCACGGATCGCTTCTTCGGCATCGCCCGCTTCGACCAAGCCTTTGTTTTGGGCATAAGCCGCCCAGAGTCCGGCTAAACAATCGGCTTGCAATTCTAATCTAATGGACATTTCGTTTGAGTTTCCCGAACGCTGAACTTTGTCCATTACGCCGAGCAGATTTTGAACGTGATGCCCGACTTCGTGAGCGATTACGTAGGCTTCGGCAAAATCGCCGGGAGCGTTAAACTCACGTTTTAAGTCGCTGAAAAACCCAAAATCGAGATACAAATTTTGATCACCGGGACAATAGAAAGGTCCGGTTGAAGAACCCGCAACTCCGCACGCCGATTGAACTTGATTCGTAAAAAGCACTAGTTTCGGTTCACGGTAATTTGAGCCGGATTTTTTGAAATTTTCGCTCCAGAAATCTTCGGTGCTTGCCAAAACTGCCGATGCGAACTTTTTATTTTCATCATCAGCACCGCTTGTTTGCGATCCTTGCGGTTGCTGCTGTGTTTGCGGTTGTGTCGTGGTTGATGGCAAATTATTTAAAAGCTGGCTAATATCGCCGCCCGCACAAAAATATATCACCGCTATCAAAATTATCGTTCCCAAACCGCCGCCGCCGAGAGCGATTCCTCTTCCGCCGCTCATTCCGCGTCTGTCTTCTACATTTGAACTCTGCCGCTGATCTCTCCAACGCATATTTTTAATTCCCCCGTTTTTTTGCTTTTTGCTTTTTGCTAAGTGTAAAGATTTTAGCATTATGTTGAAATATAAAAAAACTTATTTTTGAAGATATGAATTTACAGGAATGGAAACAAAGCGGAGATTATTTTGATTTCAAAGAAAATAAAATATTCTACCGTACGGAAAATAATGAATGCGAAACTCTGCTGTGTCTGCACGGATTTCCGACTTCTTCTTATGATTATCACAAAATCTGGAATGAATTAGCGGAAAATTTTTCGCTTGTTGCGTTTGATATGATTGGTTACGGTTTTTCCGATAAACCGAAAAATTTTGATTATACGACATTTAAACAAGTTGATATTCTGCAAGCCTTGATCGAGCATTTGAAAATCAAGAAACTGCACATTCTCGCTCACGATTACGGCAATACGATCACGCAGGAATTACTTGCACGCGATGAGGAAAAGCGTCTGAATTTTGAAATTGGAACGATCTGTTTTATGAACGGAGCTTTATTTCCCGAAACACATCATCCGATTCTCGCACAGAAAATCTTGATCTCACCGATTGGTTTTTTATTTGGAAAATTGATTCCCGATTCAAAGTTTCGGCAATCGCTGGCTTCGGTTTTTGGCGAAAACACGCAACCGACGGAAAAAGAATTAGACGATTTTATCGAAATTTTTCAATATAACGGCGGACGGGGAATTTCTCATAAATTAATTCAATATATGACGGAACGCGAAAAATATAGAAGCCGTTGGGTTGGTGTTTTGAAAAATATGACACAACCGTTTCGGTTTATAAATGGTTTAGATGATAAAGTTTCGGGCAGACATCTGGTGAAAAGATTCCGCGAAGTTTTGCCCGATCAAAAAGATATAATCGAATTGGAAAACGTCGGACATTTTCCGCATTTTGAAGTTCCCGAAACCCTTATCAAGCATTTTTTTGATTTTCACAACAAATTGTGAAGGAAATTTTAATAAAATAGCCTGTTTAGACGCAAATTGTGAAATTAATAACTTTATGAGATTAAATTTACAGAAAAATCTTGACAGAACTACATATAAATTCCTATCATCATAGAATCCGTTAAAGTTTTTTGTTTCAATAATTTTGAGTAGAAGGGACTGACAATGATTAAAATTGATATTGTAAATCGTGTAGCAGAAAAAACAGGTGTGCCGAAACAAAAGGCAGAGCAAGTTGTTGATGCACTCTTTGATGCGATAAAAAATGCTCTTGCCGACGGCAGAAGAATCGAACTTCGCGGATTTGGCGTGTTCGTCGTCAAACCACGCAAACGCGGCATCGGACGCAACCCACGCACCGGCGAAGAAGTTCCGATTCCCGCCGGTAAAACGATCCGTTTTAAACCGGGCAAAGACCTGCAAGCGAAAACCATCGAATAGTTTTAATAAATTTTCCGCTAAATCTATAAATCGCAAGTCGCAAGAAAAGTATAGCTTTAAAATTTTGCGGCTTGCGGTTTATAATTTTTTTGAAGTTTAATGTCAGAATTAAATTCCTTTTCAAATCAATTTTTTGAAAAAAGACACGCGATGCGTCCAACCCGTCGGACGTGGATAAAACATATTCTGCTCTTATTTATAACTTTTGTTACCTGCACAATCGCGTCTTTGATACAGCCTTTTGGACCGATTCCTTTTCTGCCCAAATTAAATCCGCAAAGCTGGACTGAGTTTCTTCAAATACTTCCGTCAATTCCGTTTCAATATATGGAAATGGTCATTGGTGTTATTGAAAAACTCGTTGACTTTGCGTATTTGAGTTACGGCTTGAAATTTTCGGTTTCGATTTTATTTATCTTGATCTGCCACGAAATGGGACACTACGTCGCTTGCCGAATTTATAAAGTTGATGCAACTTTGCCGTATTTTATACCGACTCCGCCGCTGATCGGTCCGGCGGGAACTTTGGGAGCATTTATCAAAATAGTTTCGCCGATGCCCTCGCGTCGTGCTGTTTTCGACATTGGAGTTGCCGGTCCGATTGCGGGATTTATCGCTTTACTGCCAATTGCTTTTCTGGCGATCATAAACACACAATATGCTCCGCCTGCTGCGGTTTCGCCCGATGATTTTCAACTGATTTTCTCCAATCCCATAGCTTATAGGTTTTTCGCTTATCTCGGCGGAATCGATCTAAGTCGGGCAACACTTCCAAATCCATTTTATTTTGCGACCTGGCTCGGTCTGCTGGTAACGGCACTCAATTTAATTCCTTCGGGACAACTCGACGGCGGACACGCGATTTATGCGATTTTCGGCGAGCGGTTTCACAAAATGACCGGAAAAATCGCATTTGCCGTAATGCTGCTTTTCTCGATTTTGGGAATGTATTTTTTCAACAGTCCAAGCGGATTTTTGTTCGTCGTAATTTTAGCCGTGATGCTTCGCGTCGGACATCCCGAACCGCTTGATTACACACCGCTTGATCTTAAACGCAAAATCATTGCACTTTTAACGCTTCTGATTTTTATTTTGTGTTTTGTGCCTTTTCCGATTCAACTTCGTTAAATGGAAAAACAACATCTCGATAAATATTTTTCAAAGATAGTTTGCAAGGAACAGATTTTATTTCCAAAACATCATTCAAATCATTAAATTCGGTTTGCATCCAAAAACCGTCGCCGTGTTTTACAAATTGCGTAACGTGCGGACGATGTTGGGCGACCAAAATATACTCGGTAAAAGTTTCGATTGATTTGTAATAACTGAATTTATCGCCGCGATCAAATGCTTCGGTTGATTCGGATAAAACTTCAAAAATAACCTGCGGATTTACCAACATATCCAATCCGCCGACTTTTTCAATCTTGGCTTCTCCGCATAAAGCGGTTAAATCGGGATAATGATACGGCGAATATGCCGGAACTTTTATTCGCATATCGGACGGAAAAACGCTGCATCCTTTTTCCCGAAGTTTTGTTCCCGTTTCGATTGATATATTCATCACAATTTGATTATGAGGAAAACTGGCTCCGCTCATTGACCAAACAGTTCCGTTCCAAAACTCGAATTTTTCGTTTTTAGATTTTTCAAGTTCAAAGTAATCTTCGAGTGTATATTTTTTGTCTATTTTGACCGCTTCCATTCTATGCTCCTTCAGTTTGCGGAATCTTCGGCAGCATTCCTTTTACTTCTTTCACCATTTTTTGAACTTCCGTGTGGTCTTCGAGCGAGATCATAAAGAAGTCATAACTCGTTTTGAAGCAAACCATTCCGTTGCCGAAAAACCAAACTCCTTCGAGCAGAGGATTTCCGCCAAGCAGCCAATCAATCGGAGCTCCCGTGATTGTTTTCGGATTCAAAATATTGGTCATCATCACCGCTCCCGAAGCAAATGAATACGCACCTAAGAGCGGAGCTCCAACAAATCTGGTAATATCGCGTTCAAGCTGTAATCTCTCGGCTTCGGCTTCGGTCATTCCACCTTGCAAAAGTTGTTCGTTTTGGGCTTTGAGATGATTGTTAAATTTATCAGCGGCAATTTTCACAGCGGATGTCGGCAGAGTTGAATTAAACAGCCAGTGCGAACTAAATGTCGTTACGACCACACCGAGTCCCGCACCGACGACAACTGAAGTTCCCGTGGCGGCGGCTTGCAGAGGTTTTTCCTGAATCCATTCGCTCGTTTGATTTAAGGTTTTAAAAGCCGAATCAATCGTCCGCGTCCAGCTAATGCCGAGTCCGAAAGCCTTTGAAACTTTTTTGGCGGTTGATTCAAAAGATTTTCTCGTTTCTCCAAAAACTTCGCCCGCTTTTTCGCCGGCAATATTTATTACTTCATTGGCTTTAACACCTGCCGTCCGCAAAACCTCGCCCGCATTTTTCGTTGCAGATTCAAAAACTTCACCCGCATTTTTCGCCGCCGCTCCAAAAACATCTTCGGCATTTTTGCTTGCATCATCCGCTGCTTCACGCATCGGCTCGCTTGCTTCCCAAGCCTTTTTCGCGGTTTTCTTTGCCGTATCTTCCGCAGTTTTGTAAGTTCTTTCCGCCGTTTCAAAAGTTTCTTCTGCAACCTTTACGACCTTTTTCGCGGCTTCGCTTTTTTCAGCTTCTTTTCTTAATTTTTCTGCATTTTGATGAACTGCTTCAGCACCTTTTTTTGCTGTTTCTCTCGCAACTTTTACGCCTTCTTCCAGTTTATCCGACAAACCCAATTGTTCATCAATTTCCTCGAACCGTTCTTTTGCTTCACGCTGCCATTTCTCAAATCGTTCTTTATAATCCGCCATTTTTTTAATCCTTTTTCTTAAATTCTCTATTATTAAAATACGGTTTTGTTAAAATTTTGTTCGTTTTAAAATTATTCAAGCCACTCTTGCCAAAGTTTCTGACATAATTTGTGGAATGGTAATCGGCAAAAACCAATCTTTCGGACAAAGAAGAACTTCTCCATCTTCATCAATCACTTTAACATTTGAAAGTCCTGAAAAAAATTCGATTTCGTAAACCTTTCGCAGAATCAAAGAGTCATCTTCATCCGAAACATTTATCGCCCAGATTTTTGTAGATTCCAAACCTTTTTGCAAATCTTCATCAATCTCAATAACAAATTCCCGCGAAGCATCCATTTCACTACGCACGATTTTACCTGCTTGCCGTATGCTTTCCGTCAATCTTTCAAAAGATTCTTTACTCATAACTTAAAATTCCTCATTCTTGATTTTTGCAAGTTGTTTCAGTTCATCTTTGGTTAAATCTACTTTGTCGTTTTTGCTGTAAATATCAAGAAGTAAAATTAAATCCTTTTTAATTACAAAATAATAGATGATTCTAACACCACCGCGTTTGCCACCCTGTTTCGACTTCCAACGAATCTTCCTCAATCCATCGCTTTTTGGAATTACCAAGATTCGGATTGGCAATTAATAACATCTGAAATTCTGCAAAATCATCATCAGACATCAATTTTACCAATCTTTTGGTAAAATCAGGTGTTTCTCTAAATGAAAAATATTTTTCGTTCATCTTTCAAATCATCTCTAAAGACTTTATAATTGCACCAAAGAATAAAACATTCAACTATTTTAGGGTGTTTTTTATCTTACAAAAACCTATGATAATCTGTTTTTAGTAAAAAATTATGCCAAAAGTCAAATGTCCAAATTGCGGTAAAAAAACCGAATATACGGGAAATGAATTTCGCCCGTTTTGTTCGGAGCGTTGTAAATTGTTAGACTTCGGTGCGTGGGCGGACGGCGAATTTGCTTTGCCTACCGAATCGTCTGCTCTGACCGAAGAAGAAATAGACCAGATCGAACAAGCCCTCGCCAAAAAAGGAGTCGAATAAAAAATGGAAATAGCCGCAATTATATTTGTTCTGATAATGCTCGCCGCAGCTTTTATTGCTTTTAGAATTTTGAAAAAAACTCTAAAAATGGCGATTCGGGCAATTGTTGTTTTGCTGATTTTGATAATTACCGTGATAGGCGGAGTCGCTCTGTGGAATATGGATGGCAAAGATTTTATAAGAGAAACTCCTGTAAAAACGAAAAAATCCCGCTGATATATTTCCATAGTGAATAATGCCTCTCAAAATCAAACAATACTTCGGACGTTACAAAAGTCTTTCGGGCAATGTTCTGGCGTTAAGCATCGTCAGTCTTCTTAACGATACTTCGAGCGAAATAATTTATCCGCTTCTTCCGGCATTTCTTTTTTTAACGCTCGGTGCGACACCTTTTGCAATCGGTTTGATCGAAGGTTTTGCTGAATCCGTCGCCAGTCTTTTGAAACTTTTTTCAGGCTATTTGAGCGACAAATTCGACAAACGCAAACTTCCCGTTTTTGTCGGTTACGCACTTGCCACCATTGTTCGCCCGCTGCTTGCTTTTGTGATGAGTTGGCAACAGGTTTTGTTTGTACGCCTGATGGATCGCGTCGGCAAAGGAATTCGCGGAGCTCCGCGTGATGCTATTTTGGCGGCGAGCGTTCCGCCCGAAAAACGCGGACTGGCATTTGGTTTTAATCGTGCGTTTGATCATCTTGGTGCGGTTTTAGGTCCGATTGTCGCATTTGTTTTACTTTATTTTTTAGCCTCCGATTCACACAATCCAACTGCACGCGATTATCGTCAGGTTTTTCTTTTCGCGTCAATTCCCATTGTTTTGGGACTTTTTGTCATAATATTTTTTGTCCACGAGAAAAAAAATAAACAGGTTATCCCCGAAATTGAAAAGCCGCAGATCAAACTTTCGCTCAAAGAATTTGATGGAAACTTTAAGCGTTTTTTATTCGTCATCGCACTTTTTACACTTTCCAATTCAACCGACGCTTTTTTGCTGCTGCGTGCCGAACAAGCGGGAATTTCGATCACGGTAATTCCGCTTTTATGGATGGCTCTGCATATTTCCAAAGTCATCAGTTCGCTGATTTTCGGGGATTTATCCGATAAAATCGGGCGTAGAAAATTGATCTTCGCAGGCTGGATTCTGTATGCGTTGGTTTATTGCGGATTCGCATTTGTTTCGCAGGCGTGGCAGGCTTTGAGTTTATTTTTGATCTACGGAATTTATTTCGGTCTGACCGAAGGTGCGGAAAAAGCTCTCGTTGCCGATTTGGTCCCGGAAGAAAAACGCGGCACAGCTTACGGGCTTTATAATCTGGCATTTGGAATCACGGTTTTTCCTGCGTCACTTTGGTTCGGATATGTCTGGACAAATGTTAATGCAACAACCGCATTTTTAATAAGTGCGGGAATTTCGATAATCGCAGCGATTCTTTTATTAAGTATAAAAGATCCTGAGTTTGAAAAGTTGAACTGATTTGTGTTTTACTTTGAATTTGATAAATTAGGATTTTGATATTGAAATTATGTTAGACGAAATGAATTTACCGCCGACAAATCAGCAAAATTTGGATATACGCTCGACTCCGCGTGAGGAAATGAATCTTTTTCCACTTGATACTTTTAAATATGAATTTGCCGGAAATGAGATTTGGATTGAATTTGAAATAGCTGAATTTACAGCGATTTGTCCGT
Source organism: Acidobacteriota bacterium (assembly GCA_030859345.1). GTDB lineage: Bacteria > Acidobacteriota > Blastocatellia > Pyrinomonadales > Pyrinomonadaceae > Aridibacter. Next base: position 15,949 of record JALZKH010000135.1, read on the forward strand.
TTTCGGATTTTCCCGATTTTGCGACGATCAAATTAAAATACGTTCCGAATGAGCGTTGTATCGAATTGAAGAGTCTGAAACTTTATATCAATTCGTTTCGGGAAATAAAGGTTTTTCACGAGCACGTTATAAATATTATCAGAGATGATTTCGTCAAGGCTTGCGATCCTTTAAAGTTAGAAATCGAAGGTGATTTTAATGTTCGTGGAAATATTAAAACGGTTGTGCGGACGAGTTATGCAAAGAAGTAGGCAGTTTTGAGGAAGTTGGTAGTAGCAGTTGGCAGAAGGCAGTTAAGAAAAATTCCGATTTTCACATTCAAAAAGGTTCTTGATAAAAACTTATCAAGAACCTTTTATAATATTTATTTTTTACTGCCTACTGCCGCTGCCAACTTCTTAATGTCCCGCTACGGCTTTTGCGGTTTCTGTTAGTTCGGCTTCATCCTCATCACTATGATTATCGCAAGCATCTTCTACCAGTTTATCAATCTTCTTTTCCAGTTTATTCTCATTTCCAAATTCGGCGTTTCTAACTTCTGAAACAAGCAGGAATCTGGCTTTTTCCAGAAGACTTTGTTCACGGAAAGAGAGTTTTTTCTCGTTACTTAAATATGTTAATTTCTTCAAAACATCCGCCGCCTCAAAAATATCACCTGACTGGAGTTTTTCATTGAACTCACGCGAGCGAACCTTCCAATCATCCGACACATTTTCAAAATCTGCTCCCAGATGAGTTAAAAGATTTTTGTATTGCTTATTGCCAATAATTGGTCTAAGACCAACCGTTTCAGCATTTGCCATCGGCACGAAGATAGTAGAATTATCGCTTAAAACTCTCAGCGAATAAAATTTCATTTGATTCTCGCCAATTGTTTTCTTTTCGATATCCTCGATCATACAAACACCTTGGTTCGGATAAGCAACTTTCTGCCCTACACTAAGTTCCATATATTTCCTCCAGATAATAATTGTTAAAAAAAATGGGATGAATCAGATGATTTCCTGACTTGTTTTTTTGTTTAACATAAGATGTTTAGATTATAACACAAAATCGGGGAATTTTGAAAAGAATTCAACAAAAACATTGTTAAACATTATTATTAAGATGCGGAGTCTCTTGCGGAAGTTTTATTTTGAAGGTCGAACCTTCGCCCAAAGTCGAATCTAAGCTGACCTCGCCGCCGTGAAGTTTAGCAAGATGTTTGACGATGGCAAGTCCCAAACCCGTTCCGCCGACTTCGCGGGTTCTTGCTCGGTCAATTCGATAAAACCGTTCAAAGATTCTCTGTTGATGTTCTTTCATAATCCCCTCGCCTGTATCGGAAACATTGATTATATCCATCACATCCTGCTGTTCGTAGCTTACAATCACCATTCCTTCGACGCTGTTAAATTTAATCGCATTATCAACCAAATTCGTCAGCATTTGTTCGAGTCTAATTACATCTGCCATCACAAAAGTTTCTTCGGAAACTTCATTTTTCAGCAAAACATTTCTCTGTTTTGCTTTATTTGAAAGACTTGCAAAAATCTCTCTAACCAACGCAAATAAATTTATTTTTCTTACTTCAATTTTTACTTTTCCAGCTTCAATCGAAGAAAGTTCGGAAATATCATTGATCAAATGGTGCATTCGCTCGGCATTTTTTTGAATAATACTCAAAAAACGACGATTATTTGCTTCGTCATCAATCGCACCGTCTTCTAAAGTTTCAACAAAAGCTAAAATAGAAGTTAAAGGCGTGCGGAGTTCGTGTGAGATATTTGAAAGAAATTCCTGTCGAACTCTTTCCAGATGTTCAACCTGAGTTACATCATAAAAAACCCCGACAACCTGCTTCGTATCACCTACTTGAAGCGGCGTAATACGAACATCGAAAATCCGTGTGTTGTGATTTATAATTTCTATTCTGACCTGCGAAGATTTTTTTGATTTTAGAGCCTCGGTAAAAGCATTATGAAGAGAAAAATCCCGTATAATTTCACTAAGTCTTTTTCCATCAAAAGTTTCGCCATAACGGGCAAACGCCAGATGAGCGGCGGTGTTTGAAGTAACCACACGCATATCTTCCCCGACGATCAAAATGCCTTCACGCATTGTTTCAAGAATATCTGAAAGATGTAAGCGTGGAGTTTCTCGCATAATTTCGGGCGTTGTAAAAAAGTTACTTAAAATTGTCATTTTAAGTATTTGCAATTTTCAATTTGCGATTTGCGATTACTGATTCGCATAGATTTTCCATTTTCCGTTTTCCGTTTTCCGTTATTTCGCTCATTTAGTTCCGACAAACCGATAGCCGACTCCGACGACCGTTTCGATACAATCGCCGCAAACGCCGAGTTTTTGACGCAGACGGCGGATGTGAACATCTAAAGTTCGCGTATCGCCGAAATAGCTGTAACCCCAAACATTATCGAGAAGATTTTGTCTTGTGGAGACTCTGCCGGAATTTTTTGTTAAATATGTGAGCAGTGCAAATTCTTTTCGTGTGAGTTTCACTTCATCCTCTTCGCAAAACACACGCATATCGGTAAAATCAACCGAAAGTTTTTCGTCTTTGTATTTTGAAACGGTTTCGGAATCCACACGCCGCAGAACCGCTCTGATTCGGGCAACAACTTCTTTTACCGAAAAAGGTTTTGTAATATAATCATCCGCACCGATTTCCAAACCTTTGATCTTGTCTATTTCGGCGGCTTTGGCGGTCAGCATTATGACGGGAATTTTCTTTGTAACGGGTTCGCGGCGAAGTCTTCGGCAAAGTTCGATTCCGCTCATTCCGGGAAGCATCAAATCCAGTAGAATCAATGAGGGCGGTCTATGTTCATCGAGTGCAAGCCGCAAGCCTTTTTCGCCGGATTCAGCTATTGCAATGCGGAAACCTTCGCGTTCAAAATTATATTTCAAACTCTCCGCAATGTCCGCTTCGTCCTCTACAATTAAAATATAATGCCTCATAAATTGTCTGTGGTTACACTTTTAGAAAATTGATTTTTCAGAAAAATAACTTTCAGCATATTTCATCAACTTTAATTGCATATTACGAAAGTATTAACAAAGTGTTAATTTTTCCAGTCCGCTCCGAAATTTTCCATTTCTTCTTTCGGTATAAAAAATTCTTTTAACTTTCCGGAATTTGCAGAAATATTGCTCCAATTTTCAATATCAAGTTCAATTAAAGCTAAAGCTGCTGTCGGCATTCTGCGGCTTTCACCGCTTAAAATCCTGACCAGACTTTCAAAACCCGGATTGTGTCCGACAATCATCGCCGAATCGAATTTATCATCAAATTCGGAAATTATATGAATCAAACTCAGCGGACTCGCCTCATAAATTCTTTCATTAAACCGAATTTCAGCATCAAACTCTGCCGAATTTTTAACCAGCGTCGCCGTTTGTTTTGCTCTTTCGGCTGGTGAACTGACGATTAAATCAGGAATGAGATTTTTCTCTTTCATCAATTCGCCCATAAAAGGTGCGGCTTCTTCGCCTCGCTCATTGAGCGGACGTTCAAAATCGGAAAGTTCGGGAAAATCCCAACTCGATTTGGCGTGGCGTAAAACAAAAAGTGTTTTCATTTTATAACTCCATAATATGTGAAAATTTGATTTTACCCGGCTTTTAAAACAATCGGACGCGGTTTAGCGATAGCTTCGAGAGTTTTGAGAATTTTCTTTTTCAAAGATTTATCTTTCCCGGCGGCGAGTAGAATGTCCGTTATCGAAATGATTCCACTTAATTTTTCTTTTTTATCAACAACGGGAAGTCTTTTGATCTGATGTTTTCGCATTTTTTTCAAAATACTTTTGACACTGTCTTTTTCAGAACAAGTTACGATATTTCCACTAATGTGATTACTGATCAATATATCCGCCGCCGGTTTTTCCTTGAGAAAAACCGCAATTGCCGCATCCCGGTCGCTGATTATTCCGACTACTTCCGAGTCTTTATTTACAACGGGAACTACTCCGCAATCACGTTGCCACATAATCTCTATGGCTTTGGTAAAATCATCTTCGGCTTGGCAAAAGCCTACATTTTTTGTCATTATTTTATTTACTTTCATATTTTTATTAAAATTATAATTTTAGATAATTTATTCTCCAATGTACGATTTTAACTTTAAGATTTAATATATCAAATAGATGAACACACAAAGACTCGCCGCCATTGATATTGGCTCAAATTCCTTAAAACTGGCAGTTGTCGAAGCCGCCGCAAGTGATTCTTTTACGATTATTTCGCAAGATCGTGAACGAGTCCGGCTCGGACACGACACGCTTCGATATAAATTTTTATCCGACGAAGCGATCAAACTTTCAATCGAAGCAATCAATAGATTTGCTTCAATCGCCGCCAACCGCGAAGCCGATACGGTTCTGGCAGTTGCCACAGCTTCCGTCCGCGAAGCGACAAATGCAGCTCAGTTTGTCGAAGAAGTTAAAAAACAGACGGGTGTTCACGTCGAAATCCTGCCGTCGCTCGAAGAAGCAAGGCTGATTGGAATTGCAGCTTCACAATACTTCGGCAAGGAAGACTCAACGCTTTTGAACATAGACATCGGCGGAGGTTCAACGGAAATTTCCTTGATGAAAAATGGCGAACCTGAAAAATTATTTTCAATGAAAATAGGTTCGGTCGGTCTAACTGAGAAGTTTCTACTTCAAAACCCGCCGACCAAAAAGGAAATCAAAAAACTTAGAAAAGAGATACAATTTGCACTCGCCCAGCCGAAACGCAAAATAAAAGGTGAAAAATGGAAACTTTCAAGCGGCACATCGGGAACAATTTTAAGCCTTGCAACGCTTCTCAATTTCCAATCTTCCAACAATGGGGACGAACTTCCGACAATTCATTTTAAACGCCTTGTCGCACTCAATAAAATTTTAGCTAAACTTACGCTTGAAAGACGCTCTCGGATTCCCGTTATCAATGAAAGACGTGCGGAAGTAATCATCGCGGGCGGGCAAATTCTCGAAGGCGTGATGAAGGCTTTGAAAATCGAAACGCTCGAACCTTGCGGTTATGCTCTGCGGGAAGGCGTAATAATTGACCATCTGCTCAAAGCCGAAACAGAATTATTACCGCCCGTTCCCGATGTCGAAGATATTAAACTGCGGGATGTTTTCGCCGTCGGCAGACGTTTCGGCTATGAAGAAGCTCACGCTTTGCAGGTTGCAACGATGGCGGAGAAAATCTTTGACCGTTTAATGCCGATCTACGATCTTGAACGTCACGAAAGAACTCTCCTTTCCGCCGCCGCCCTCCTGCACGATGTCGGCTATCACATTTCGCACGAAGCACATCACAAACATTCTTTATATTTGATAAAACATTCGGAAATGACGGGTTTTACCGAAGCCGAAAAATCCATTATCGCTAATGTCGCCCGTTATCACCGCAAATCACTTCCGAAAGAAACTCATCCTGATTTCACCGCTCTCAACAAAAGTGAACAAAAAACCGTTAGGAAATTAAGTTCGATTTTAAGAATTGCCGACGGTTTAGACAGAGGCTACGAAGGTCGCGTTGAAGATATAAAATTTGAAAGAGATAAAAACAAAGTTACGCTGACGCTGATTAGCAAAGAGGATTGCTCAAACGAAATTTATGCGATCAAGATGAAAAAAGAATCATTTGAATTAACATTCGATTGTAAATTAATCGTTAAGCAATCTTTGGCAAAAGATAAAATTAGGGAAGCAGTCAATACTGTATAAAAAAAGATTGCAGAAAATTTTATATTCTTCTGCAACCTTTTTTTATAAATTTTCTGATTATTCAGCTAATTTTCTATTTCTTTCAACTTCCACATTCGGATTTTCCTTTGCAAATTGTTCTTTAGATTTTGTATCTATTTGTCCACGCAAAGGTTTTGAGCCGACATTTGGTTTGAAGTTTCCGTTGATGTCGTAAAGACGGCGGTACTGAGCGGAATTTCGAATAACACCTTTGACATAGCCGCGTGTTTCGCTGAAGGGAATTTCTTCGACGAATTCATCCATTTCAAGCGGCAGTTCATTTCGCCAGCGGACGACTCTGCCGGGACCGGCGTTGTAGGCGACTGCCATATATTCGATGCGTCCGTATTTAGTTAAATTTTCACGCATATAAGCTGTGCCGAGTTCGATGTTTAAGCGTGGATTAAAAAGCGTCGTCGCCGTGATGCTTGAAGAATCTACTTCGCTGTATTTGCGAGCCATTGTTTTCGCCGTTGGCACAAGTAACTGCATTAAACCGTAGGCTTTCGCACTTGAGGCGGCATTCGGATTAAAGATCGTTTCCTGACGAATTAAACCTGCCACTTGATATGGATCAAGACTGCGTTTACTTGCCCAGAATTTTATATCGTTCCAATGGCTTAGAGGATAAAAAATATCCCATTCCTCGCGTCCCATCTCTTCGGGAAACATCTGTGCATAATCTGGATAGCTTTTTGCCAGAGCCAGCAAAGCCCGCACATTATCGCCTTTTAAACGATAATGCTTTGCCAGAGCGAGATTTATTTTCGGGCTGTTATCGGCGGTTTTTTTGGCTTCAATGAGTTCTTCTATCGCCCAATCAAAAAGTCCGATGGTGCTGAGTTCCTCTGACTTTTCCGCACGAGCCAATTCTTTTGCCGTCGCCGTTTCCGCCGCAACCGTTACAACTTTTAAGTTTTCGACCGCCTGCGGGATAAGTGAATTTACGGGGAAAACCGGTGTCGTCTGACATTTTCCCTGCCGACGCATTGTTATTAATCTATCCAGAGCTAAATATCCGTACCAGTTCGAGCCGTAACGGTAAACTGTTGCGTCATACAAAGCACATGCTTCATTAATAAGTCCGGCTCGCTCAGAATCCCTCGCCGCCCAATATCCGGTCTGTCCGCGAAAAGAATTGTCTTCATTAACATACCGGGCAAGATGTTCGGTCAGCATCCTTGAAGAAATCTCATAATTTTTTAATTCGTGTTGATTCCAGGCAAGTCCAAATTGTGCTTTGGCAACCTCCGTCGCTTCCGGGTAACTTGCCAGAGCAGATTGCAGATAGAAATTTTCCTCAAGTTTTTGCCGTTGTCTTCCGGCTTCTTCTCCAACCGCAACCATTGTCTTCGGTGTCCATTCGCTACGCGGAAATTTCTGCCGCATTTCGTCAATCGTTCTGCGGACATTATCCCATTGCCTTGCCTTTGCAAATCCGAGTGCAAGTTGATAAAAGCCTTCCTGTTTTTCGTCCGCTGAAAGTGAAATCGCATTAAAAGCCATCAAAGCCTGCGGCATCTGACGACTCATTGCATACGAAGTCAGGCGTTTTAGATGAATTTCGTCGGTGATATTTTTGAGAAAGTTCCGAACATATTCATCAAAAGATTTTCCTGCTTCGATGTATTTTTTCTTCTCATACAAATCATTTGCACGAGCCAGGATTTCCTCCTGGTTTCGCGGAGTTAAATTTTCCTGCAATGTGTTTAATTTTGTTTCGGCTTCGCTGTTGGCTTTTGTTCCCGCACCGTAAAAATACACTTTGCGATAAAAATCTCTCGCTTGTGTTTGATTACCTGCTTGCTCGTAGGATTGTGCGGTTAAAAGTAAAGCATCTGCGTCATTTTGCGAGTTTAATAAATTTAAGACATTCGGAACTTGTGCAGCTTGTCCACTACTTAAAAGACTATTTGCCCAGAGCAATCTCGCATCTTTGGCACGCATCGAATTCGGATATTTTTGGACTAATTCGGCAAAAACTTTTTGTGCATAAACAGGATTATTTGCTTCCAAAAATGCCTTCCCGCGAAGCCACAGAGCATAATCGCCAAGTTCGGTTTTCTCTGCAAAAACATCCGAATCAAGAATTGCCGCTGCCCCGTTTGCATCGCCGCTTTCAAGTTTTATTCTCGCCCGTAATAATCTCGCCAAAGCTCCGGTTTTCGTCCCCGCAAAACGCGATTCGACACTCGCCACAACCGATTCAGCCGGAAGCCGTCCGTCTTTTGTCATTTCTCTGAGAGATTTCAAAGCCGCATCCTGAACCGGCGGTTGTGCTGTGCAACTAATTGTAAAAGGTATAGTTATAGCTAAACCGATAAACAAAAAACCGAATAATTTGCTGAATTTTGTATGAAAGTTTTTGATAAATAACATATTTATATCTTTTCTCCGAAAGTTTGATGCGTAAACGTAAAATATTTTTGTCTTGTTTCTAATGAAGATTTTACTTTTAAGATTTGAGCGTCTGCTGTATGCTTGTCGTAGCTTAATAGATATTATAACAGAGGTATTCAATGTTAAAAAATTTTCTTATATTTATTTTCACCCTCGCAATTTGCTTAAATGTTTTTTCTCAAACCCCGCAACCGACTGCTACACCAACGAAGGAAGATGATATTGTAAAAATTTCCACCAACTTAATTCAAATTGACGTAACCGTTACGGACAATAAAGGAAATGTTGTCAGGGATTTGAAACCGGAAGATTTTGAGATTTATGAAAATGGAAAAAAACAGGACATTTCAAATTTTTCCTTCATTTCGGCAAACAGCGAAGCAGCTAAAACCAAAGAAAAAAATGATAAGCCGGATAAACTGGACATTACTCCCTTGCCTACAAAGATCAGACCTGAACAAGTTCGCCGAACGATTGCTTTGGTAGTTGATGATCTGACGCTTTCATTTGAAAGTACGCATTTTGTCCGTCGGGCTTTGAAAAAATTCGTTGATGAACAGATGCAAGACGGCGACCTTGTAGCGATTATCCGCACGGGTGGCGGCATCGGTGCATTACAGCAATTTACAACCGATAAACGCCAGCTTTATGCGGCGATTGAAAAAATAAGATGGAATATGATCGGAAACGGTGGTGCAATGGCTTTTGCTCCGCTGGAAGCATCGCCACTGGAAAATGCAAAATCGCTCGGTGCGAATGTCAGCGACGAAGACCTCGAGAACGAGAAAAACCGGATTCAGGAATCCAATCAATTCAGAGAAAATTATTTTGCCGTCGGAACACTCGGAGCAATAAATTTCACGATTCGCGGAATGCGTGAACTGCCCGGACGCAAATCAGTTATACTTTTATCCGACGGTTTTTCGCTTACTTCAACCAATAAAGGTTTTACCGAAAACAACAGAGTTCTGCAAGCATTGCGGGGTTTGGTTGATTTAGCTAATCGTTCTTCGGTTGTCGTTTATACGATTGACGGACGAGGCTTGCAATATACGGGATTAACAGCGGCGGACGATACAGCCGGTCTTTCCGGTCAGCAACTCGGAGAAAAAATTTCCGAACGCAGCGGTAAACTTCTCGATACTCAGGCAGGCTTGACTTATTTAGCAAAACAGACGGGCGGGTTTGCGATTTACAACAATAACGATATAAGCGGTGGTGTCGGGAAAATTCTGGAAGACCAAAGTTATTATTTAATCGGCTATCAACCGGATGACGATACTTTTAATCCTGAAAAAAGACGTTTTAATAATCTGGATGTGAAAGTAAAACGTGAAGGTGTAAAAGTTCGCTACCGAAGTGGCTTTTTCGGTGTCAGCGATGAGCAACTGCAGAAACCTGTCTATAAAACCGCCGGAGAACAGATTTTAAATGCGATAAGTTCGCCGTTTGCCATCAATGACATTAAATTGAATTTAAACACACTTTTCAGAAGTGATGTAAAAGACAATCTTTTTCTTAACAGTTATGTGTTTATCAATGCCGAAGATTTATCATTTACAAACGAGCCGGACGGAAGCAAAAAAGCCGTCTTTGATATTTTGGCAATGAGTTTTGGCGATAACGGAGTTCCGGTTGATCGGATAAGCAAAACCTACACAATAACCGTTAAAAAAGATGGAATCGAGAGTTTTACAAAAAACGGTTTTGTTTATTATTTTACTTTTCCCGTTAAAAAACCGGGAGCATATCAGATGCGTGTGGCGATCCGCGATCACGAAAGCGAAAAGGTCGGCTCGGCAAGCCAATTTGTCGAAGTGCCGAAATTGAAAAAAGATCGTCTGATGCTTTCGGGAATCGTTCTGGAAAATATAAGTTTTGAACAATATCAAAACTTGAATCAACCCGAAAAAGCCGGTCAGATAAATTCCAATACTCAAAATGAATCCGATCCGCTGATTGATACGGCACTGCGGGAATTTAAAAAGGGAACGGTTTTAAATTACGGTTTTGAAATTTATAATGCCAAAGCTGAAAAAATGCAGAAACCGCAGTTGGAAATGAGAATAAGACTTTTTTACAACGGAAAAGTTATTTTTGAAAGCACGGATACTCCGGTAAATTTATCTAATCAGACAAATTTTGACACTATAAGTGCCGCCGGTGCATTGAGTCTGGGAACTGATATGCAACTCGGAGATTATATTCTTCAAATTATTGTAACCGACAAAATCGCCAAAGAAAAACGGCACATCGCTACTCAGTTTTTACAGTTTGAAATTGTCCAATAAAAAAACCGCTTGAGTTAAATCAAGCGGTTTTACAATTCAAACTTTATAAAATAAGGTTAAACAGTTGTTCCCGGATAACTTCCGCCGAGATTGTTTTCTTCACCTTCGGCTAATGTGTTGATTAGTTCATAGTGAAAATAATCAAATTTAGCTGCGACGGGCGGTTGGACACGCTTGTCATACATTTCGCGTGAACGGTCAATCGCTTCGCGGAGGCGTTCATAAAGATCGCTTGATTCGCGTCCTTCTTTTACTTTTTGTTCGTTGTAAAGTTTAATTTCCGAAACCAGAAGCCTGGCGAAACGGCGTGCGTCATTATGCAGACGGCGTTCATCTTCCGAAACTTCAATCGGTAAATCTACATTTCTGTCGCCGAAACGCGGTCTGACCGAAGTGGTTGATACCGATTCCGCTTCGACAGGGGTTTGGCTATAATCCTGTTCGGCTTCATCATTTTTTGTTGCCGTAGTAGTTTCCTGATAGCCCGCGTCAAAAGATGAATCTGTTTCCTCAGCCTGACTTTCTTCAATTATTGAATAATCATCCGTTTGAATATCCGAAGTCGTTTCAAATTCAAATCTTTTAGAATCATCAAATTGAACGGGTGTTTCCATTTCATAAGGTTGATTTATTTCCGACTGATAATCTTCGACGGAAGAAACCGAATCTTCTTCGATGGTAGATTCATAAGGTGCATAATCTACTTCCGGCTCGGTTTCATCAGATGAAAAATCCTGAGATTCTTCAAGAGTTTCTGAAGATTGAGTCCAAGAAAAATCTCCTTCCGACGATTTTTCCTCTTCCTCAGAAACATCTTCAAAACTTTCATCTACGGCTTCGAAGGTTTCTTCAACCGGCGTAAATTCAAATCCGGTCGAAGTTTCTTCTGTTTTAACTTCTTCGAATGAATCATCCGCCGCGAAGGAATCTTCTTCAGTTTCTTCTGACTGCGGTTTCTCTGTATATTCTTCGTCAGGCTCGGCTTGAAATTCCTGCTGATAAGAAAAATTATCTTCCTCAACCGACGGCGATGAATAATCTTCTGTAAATTCCTGAGCTGCAGCAGCCGTATCTACAAAAGAATAGCTTTCATCCGATTCGATTTCAGATACTTCGGTTTCTCGTTCTTCAAATTCCTGAGCATCTTCCGTTTCGTAAGAAAAGTCTTGTTCGGTCTGCGGTTTTGCTCCCTTTGAAGATGCCAGAACTTCTACGGTCAGACCGGCAACGCGAACCAGAGTTTCCAATGCTTCAGCGTTTACATTATCACCATTAGTTCCCGCGTCAGCATATAGAACTGCAACACCGCGTCCCCTGGCAATCAGTGGAATAGCATATATTTTCTCGGGCTGCTCAAAATCCAGTTGATTCAAATAGACCGAGTCATCTTCATAAGAGCCAAAACTGCTTTCTACTGTTTCCAAAGTTTTAACGGATTCGCTTAAAGCCGTATCGGAATCTATGGGAAAGAAAACTTCCCGCACCGCTTGAGGATTCGAATGCTCCTCTCTGCCGAAAACCCGCCAACCGACGAGATGTTCATTTTTAACGATAAAAAATGCTCCGCGTGGTGTATATTGTGATGCGTGGTCAACTAAAGATTTCAATATTTCCGATTGAGAATCCTTATTGCTTATTTCGTTTATTGCATCACGAAGTTCCGTAAAATTCGCGGAAACAGCAGGAGATACAAACTCCTCTTCTGCCAATTTTTCGGCTTCGGCAATCGCCGTGGCTGTTATTCTTGCACCTTCATCGCGGGCAAGTTTCAAATGTTCGATTACAGATTCCGTAAAACTATCTTCAAGTTTTTTATCGGCTTCAAATTTTTCGGTAAATTTATTAAAAATCTGACTAAAATGAGTTTTTTGCTCGTCTAATTCAGCTTCTAATTTTTCCTGAATACGGGTCTTTTGCTCATTAAGCCCGGCTTCCATTTTTTCTTGAAAATCGGAAACTTCCTGCCTCATATCAGCAAGGGCATCTTTCAGATAATTCTCGAATTCGGTGCGTAAACTTAATTCGAGTTCTTCGCTATTCACTATTAGTTTTCCTCCGTTTAGATAAACACAGCACTTACAAGGAATGAAACAAGGCTGGTGGTTTGAGTGGTTTTGAACTCCAGAAAGAAGAAACGGCATTAGGACAAAAAAATGCCGCCAATTAGGATTATGACTAATTTAACCTTTTTATGTCAAGAAATAGTTTTAAAATATATTAAATACAGATATTTTCATATCTATATTTTCCAAAAAGATAGATTGTGAAACCAAAGAACTAAGTTTAATTATATAATTCTGAAAGGTTTGAAAATTAAACGGCAACTACTTCAATATTTTCATCAATCTCATCCTGAATCATATTTTCAATTGCCATAAGCGTTCCGGTCAATGAACTCGGACAACTTCCGCAAGCACCTTGATAACGAATTTTCAAGATATTTTCTTCCAAACTCAAAATTTCCAGCCAACCGCCGTCGCTTGCTAAGTATGGACGAATTCTTTCGTCTAACAATTCATTTATTTCAGCAATTACGGGATCATCACTCGCCGCCGCCGCAATCGCTCCGCCGACCGCCGCCGCCGCCGTATTTCCATTTCCGTTTCCGTTTCCGTTCGCCACAGATTCCGCCGCACGGATCGGCACAGCTAATTCGGGCAAAGCCTCGTCCCAATTCGATTCTTCGGTTTTCTCGATGGTAATCATCTTATCCATATAAAAAACCGACACGACATTCCCGACATCAAAAATAGCTTTGGCTAATTTGTCATCCTTCGCCGCATCTGCCGTTTCAAACTGATGCGAAGTTCCGTGGCTGACGGGCTCACGCAAAATAAATTTAACCGCGTTCGGATTCGGTGTTTCTTGTATATCTGCAATTTTTGGCATTTTTCTATTAAAACCTTATTCTTAAAACTCAAAATGTAAAATTTATAAATCTTTACATTTAAGTAAACATTATAACTAAATTTCTAATAAATTGCATTATGCGGGAATTCTTATTGTTTTACGGTTCAAATTATCGAGCTATTTATCTTTCTTGTCAGTTTTAGCAAAGTAACCTTCACGATGTGTTAAAGTTACTTTTTCTTTGGCAAGCTGCGGGTTTTTGAGTCGAATATCAATCGTTCTATAAGAGCCATCCCGCTTTTGATCAATCGGCTCATAAGCGATCAGATATTGCGAACGCATTTCTTCCTGAATTTGCTCAAAGGCAACTCGCAACTCTCTTTCATCACGCGGAAAAAATGCACGTCCGCCGGTGTTTTCCGAAAGTTTATTCAAAGCACCTTTATCAACTCCGCTATAATAATTATCTCCGATACCAATTGAATAAATTACCGCTTCCGATTTTATTGCCGCCTCCACGGCATCCTTTATCTTTTTCTTTCCGTAAGTATTTACGCCGTCGGTCAAAAGAATAATTGCCCGGCGGGTTTTGTCGGGCGATGGTCCTAAAATTTCCTCGGATGTAATCCAAACCGCATCCCAGATCGCCGTCGAACCTGCCGTCGCTTGATTTCCGCCCGAAATCGGCGGCGTTCCGGCAACAACTCCGCCGCCGATATAACCCGAAGGCGGCACAAACTGCACGCGGTCAATCGCACGACGCAAACGTGCTATATTACTTGTCATTCCCTGTTCAAGCGTCGCTTCGCCTGTAAATGAAACTATTGCAACTTCATCTTGGGTCGGTCTGACAACCGATTCCAAAAACGATTTAGCCGCATCTTTTTCTTCCGGCAGAGTTCTCTCCTGCGAAGCACTTGTATCAATTAAAATCGTCAGCGAAAGCGGCAGATCAACCTTTCTGGAAAAAGCGACAATTTCCTGTTCCTGACCGTTTTCGATAAGTTTTATATCGCCCTGCTGTAAAGTCGTCAGCAGACGGCGTTTTCTATCCTGTGCCGTAAAAAGAACATTGACAACTTCCGTATCAATTTTAATAATTTCATCATCTACTTCGGGAATTTCATCAGGCGGAGTCGGCGAAACACTCGGAGCAGAAGGAATCTGTTGAGCCTTCGAGGAATTTATTCCCCAAAAAGAAATACTCAAAAACAACAAACAAATTGTTAGAACTATCAGATTTTTTTTATGATTCATTTCAAAAACTTTTACTTAACTCAAATTGAAAAACTCTTTGCATAATTTTCCATTATCCGTTATCCATTTTCCATTACTAAGATTATTGCCGCAAAGTGTCCTTGATCGCCCGGTATTTATCTTTAGTGCGGATTCTGTATTTTTTATCTTTTGAACTATCGGTAAAACGCACTTCAATATCTCTTTGCTTACCATCATAATTCTGATTCGCCGGACGATAAGTAATTATGTATTGCGAGCGAAGTTCCTTTGAAATGTCTGTAAATGAACGCTCCAAAGCTAACATATCACCGGTAAAAAATGCCTTTCCGCCGGTTTCCTCACAGAGTCTTTCAAGATACTTGTCGCCTTTATCTTTGACCGTTCCGGCTTCGACACCGGGAACTGTTCCGAGAAAACCCGCCTTTGTTGAGATGCCGAAAATCGTCGTTTCGGTTCGTTGAGCAATATCTATCGCATCCTCAATCTCCGCACGGCTGAAAGTATCGTCACCATCCGTAATTATCACGATCACACGCCTGCCGGGTGCATTTCTTAATTTCTCATCGGAAAATTGCCAAACAGCATCATAAAGTGCAGTTTGCGAACCCGTGTCTTTTACTTTTTCAACCGCTCTGTCCAATAGATCGGTCTTGTCCGTAAAATCCTGAATAAGTTCAACCCGATGATCAAAAGTCATAAAAGCAGCTTTATCTTTTCTCAACTGTAAAACTGTGTAAATAAAATCTTTCGCCGCCTGTTTGGAAAATTTCAATTTACCTGAAGTCGAAGCGGAAGTGTCCATCAAAACGCCGACATAAACGGGCGGATTATTTTTCTCATTGGTAAAAAATGTAACTTCCTGCTGAACGCCGTTCTCAAAGACGGCAAAATCTCTCTGCGTCAGCCCCATAACCAAATTTTTCTTCTTTTTCTTTTCCGTAACCGTTACGGGAAGCCGCACCTCAAAGGTTGTAACCGGATCGTCATCAACCTGAGCAAATGCCGCAATTGAAAAAACTGAAATTAAAACTGTAACTATTAAAAAACGTAGCAAATTTTTCATAACAAAAATATGTATTTATTGGTAACCTGTTTTACGCAAGTTTCGATGCGTGGATGTTTTGGATTGTTGCCCGAACTCAAAAGATTTGATTATATCTGGGAAAGTAAAAAGTAAAAAGGTAAAAGGTAAAAAATTTTGTCTGTTCAAAAACCAGTTGTCAATAAAATATAACTTTTCTATAAATAATCGCATATTTCTCATTTCGCTTTTTTACTTTTTACTTTTTACTTTTTACTTTTAAAAAATGAATCCGAATATTTTCAGAGAATATGACATACGCGGAATTGTCGGTGAAGATTTAAATGCAGAAACCGTCGAAGTTTTGGCAAAAGCCATCGGCACATTTTTCCGCATCAATAATGCAAAAAGAATCGCCGTCGGTTTTGATTCACGTGAATCTTCGCCGGAGTTTTGCGAGATTTTAACTAAAACCTTAAATAAAACCGGTTGTGATATAATTCAAATCGGCAGAGTTCCGACTCCGGTTTTATATCACACAGTTTATACTCAAAAGATTGATGGCGGCGTGATGATTACCGGTTCGCACAATCCTTCAAATCATAACGGCTTTAAAATCTGTCTCGGCAAACAGACGCTTTTCGGTTCGCAGATTCAGGAAATCAAAAAAATTACACTTTCGGATGATTTTGCAAAAGGAAACGGAACAAACGAAAACATCGAAGTTTTAGAAAATTACGAAAAAGATATTCTCTCAAAAATAAACCTCGGCAAACGCAAATTAAAAGTCGCCGTTGATGCCGGAAACGGAATGGGCGGCGTTACATCCGTTCCCGTTTATAAAAAATTAGGCGTTGAGGTCATTGAATTATTTACCGAACCCGACAGCAATTTCCCAAATCACGAACCCGATCCTTCGCAGGAAAAAAACTTAAAGGAATTAATTTCCACAGTTGTGGAAAAAAAAGCCGATTTAGGAGTTGCCTTCGACGGCGATGCTGACCGAATTACGGTCATTGATGAAACGGGACGCATAATCTGGGGCGATGAACTGCTTATTTTATTTGTCCGCGATGTTTTACCGAATTTCCCGAATCGAATAGTTATCGCCGAAGTAAAATGCACACAGACGCTCTTTGACGAAATCGAAACCTTAGGCGGAATTCCCGTTATGTCAAAAGCCGGTCATTCGATCATCAAAGCCAAAATAAAAGAAACAAACGCCATCCTAGCGGGAGAAATGAGCGGACACATTTTCTTCAACGACCGTTTCTATGGCTTCGACGATGCCTGCTACGCCGGAGCGAGACTTTTAGAAATTCTCTCGAAAACTCAAAAAACTCTCAGCGAATTATTAAGCGATGTTCCCAAAACTTTCTCCACTCCCGAAATACGAATTCCGTGCAGAGAAGAGATCAAATTCAAAGTTGTCGCCAAAATCGCCGAAGAATTTTCCAAAACAAACGAAGTAATCACGATTGACGGTGCAAGAATCATTTTTGAAAACGGCTGGGGTTTGGTGCGTGCATCAAATACACAAGCAATTTTAGTTTTAAGATTTGAAGCCGATTCGGAAGAGAGTTTAAAAGAAATTCAAGAAATGGTTGAGTCAAAAGTCAATAAATTGATTGTTTGAATTAAAACTCTCTGAATAAACAATTAATTATTGGCAAATCGGCGAGTTTTTATAGCTTTGCAATTAAAAATAATGTAGATTGTTGATGATAAAAACTCTATTAAAATCTCGATTGATTTTGTTGATATAGATTTGAAAGAGGCTTTGGAAATTGTTGAATTTGTGCGTGAAGGGCGTGAGAGATAGTAAGATTCATTACAATAATTTTTTGACTAAATTGGAAAAAATTGGCATAAATATAAATGAGGATTTTATGAAATTACCTGTTTACATAATTATTATTAGCAACAGGGACTTTGCTCCCTAAGAGAGCGAGCCAAAGGTAGAACTTTGTGAAAGTCCCAAGTCTTAGAAAAAGGCTTGGGACTTTTTGATTTGGGATTTAGATTGAAAACATAGGCAGAAACGCGACCATTAGCAAGCGTGTTAGTTTGAACAGTTTAATCTTGAAACACACTTACTTACGTGCGTGTTTCTGCTTCGTAAAAATGTTAAAATTTCATTTTTATATTTGACGAAAAAACGGAACGCCGTCCATCTTGGCGGCAATGAGTGCGTTTCGCACGAAAGCAGAGATGATAAACTTTAAAGATAAAGTGAAAATTTAATGTTTATAAACTTTGCTCAAACGCTTAGGCGTTTGTTGCCGGCAAGATGCTGGTGTTCCTTTGATAAAACTTATGACTGAACCAGTAAACTTAAAAAAGACGATTAACTTACCCAAGACGAACTTTTCACAAAAGGCGAATCTTGGACAGGCAGAACCTGCCCGTTTGAAGAAATGGGACGAGATGGATTTATACGGAAAGATTCGTGAATCGCGTAAAGATGCCGAACAATTTATTTTGCACGACGGACCGCCGTATGCGAATGACAATATTCATATCGGAACGGCACTTAATAAAATTTTGAAGGATTTTATTGTTAAATCAGCGACGATGCAAGGGTTTGATTCGCCTTATGTTCCGGGTTATGACTGCCACGGCTTGCCGATTGAGAAGTATGTTGAGAAGGATTTGGCGGAAAAAGGTAAAAGCAAAAACGATCTGCCCGTCGGGACTTTTCGCAGGATTTGCCGTGAACACGCGGCGAAGGCTTTGAAGGCTCAAACTGCTGATTTTCAACGGCTTGGAGTTTTCGGCGAATGGGATAATCCATATTTAACGATGTCGCACGAATACGAATCGGAAACGGCTCGGCTTTTCGGCAAATATCTTGAACGCGGGCTTGTCTATAAAGGTTTGCGTCCCGTTTATTGGTGCGTTCACGATCAGACGGCATTGGCGGAAGCTGAGGTTGAATATGCACAACACACATCGCCTTCGATCTATGTGAAGTTTCCGCTTGTTTCGGACGCTTCGCAACTTGATGAATCATTAAATGGCAAAGAAGTTTTCGTGCTTATCTGGACGACAACGCCTTGGACAATTCCGGCAAATTTGGGAATCACGGTTCATCCCGAATTTGAATATTCGGCGATTGAAACGAATGGCGAAGTTTATATTTTAGCGTCCGAATTGGTTAAAAGTTTGGTCGAAACCGTCGGCTTGGAAGCTGTCAAAGAATTGGCACGTTTTAAGGGCGAAAAACTCGATAAAATGGAAGCGAAACACCCGTGGATTGATCGGATGTCGCTTCTGATGAACGGCGACCACGTAACTTTAGGCGAATCCG
Organism: Acidobacteriota bacterium; assembly: GCA_030859345.1. Lineage (GTDB taxonomy): Bacteria > Acidobacteriota > Blastocatellia > Pyrinomonadales > Pyrinomonadaceae > Aridibacter. The sequence goes on from JALZKH010000135.1 coordinate 34,804, forward strand.
ATGCGGAAACGGAATTGGACGTAAAAGAAGCAAATTCAAAAGGCGGAAGTGCGGGAACGGGAGCAGTTCACACCGCACCGGGACACGGACACGACGATTTTGTGATCGGCAAACAATACGGTTTAGAAGTTTATTGTCCGGTTGACAATGGCGGACGATTTCAGGATGATGTCGAATTTTTTCACGGTCAGCAGGTTTTTGAAGCGAACAAAAATATCGTAGATTTCCTGCGTGAATCGGGAATGTTGCTCTACACCGAAGATTACGAACACCGCTATCCGCATTGCTGGCGTTGCAAAAATCCCGTCATCTTTCGGGCGACTCCGCAGTGGTTTGTTTCAATGGATATTGAAGCGAAAACGGGTGAGAAAATCTCTTTGCGTGCAAATGCTTCTGACGAGATAAAAAATGTAAAATGGCATCCCGAATGGGGCGAAGGTCGGATGGAAAATATGATCAAAGGTCGTCCCGATTGGTGCGTTTCGCGGCAGCGTGCGTGGGGCGTTCCGATTCCCGTTTTCTATTGCAAAGGCTGTGATGAAGCGGTTGCCGACGCGGAAATCGTCAATCACGTTGCGGATATTTTTCTAAAGGAAACCTCCGATGCTTGGTATAACAAAGAGGCTTCGGAACTTC
>JALZKH010000162.1 GCA_030859345.1 Acidobacteriota bacterium
AAGGGCGACAGTTCTTTGTTCTTAGAAAATTCGTGGTAGTCGGTGCTTTGACCGACTAATTTTCGGGCGAATGCCCCGTCAGCTTGCTGCGGGGTAGTCCGAAAATAACGAATTTTAATTTACTAAACATTTCCAGAATAGAACAGACGTTCAAAAAGTTCATCAAGCAAGTAAATCAATAATTTGCGAAAGTATATAAAATTTATCTTACTCTTTTTATTCGCCGTATTTATATTTTGGTTTTTCGGGCGAAATCTCGATTGGCATGAAGTCAGTCAGAGTCTCCAACAGGCAAAAGCGGTTTATATAATTTCCGCCGTTTTAATTATTTGTCTGGGTTATCTTTTGCGGGCTAAGCGTTGGCAGGTGTTGCTTGAGCCGATAACAGAAAGTTCTCTCAAAGAACTTTTTGCGACGACAACGGTTGGTTTTATGGCGGTATTTTTTGTCGGGCGGGCAGGCGAGATCGTGCGTCCGATGTGGCTTCCGATGCGTGATAAGCGTGTCCGACCTTCGGCGGCACTCGTAACTTTGGGTGTTGAAAGAATTTTCGATTTTGCCGCAATAATTTGTTTTTTTACCGTAAATTTAATCTGGTTTTCTGTCCCGACGGGCAAAGAAAACGAAGTCGCTTATGTAAAAATGATCGGGAATTTAATGCTCGTCGGAGTCGTTTTCGGATTCGTCGCTCTATTTGTTTACCATCATATTTCGCCGAAAGTAATCGCTTGGGCGGAAAAGCTAACGGATAGAAAATTCATTCCGGCGAAAATCAGAAGAATCATCATCAGTATTCTAAAACAACTTGCCAAAGCCCTTGAAGTTTTGCACGACTGGCGGATGGTCGTCTCAATTGTATTTTGGACAATTATGCTCTGGCTGGCAATCGCACTTCCGACCTGGTTGGTTTTACTGGCTTTTAATTTACCGCTGACTTTCAGTGATTCACTTTTTATAATGGGTTTTGCGGCAGTCAGTTCGCTTGTGCCGACACCGGGCGGAGCCTCGGGAGCATTTCACACCGCCACGGCAAAAAGTCTGATATTTTTAGGAATCGCACGCGAACAGGCGTGGGCGGCGGCGATTGCAATGCACCTTGTTTATTTCGCACCCGCGATCATTTTTGGGTTATACTACTTTCTGCGTGGCGATATAAGCATTTCAGGATTCAGAAATTTACTTGACTCCGAACACGCGGTTGAGGAAATGGAAACGGGGATGAAATGAGTGGTGAGTGGTAAATGGTAAGTGAAAAATCATTCTTATAACTTACCGTTTACCACTCACCACTTACCACTAACAAAAATTATGCGATGTCCATTCTGCGGAAATTTAGAAGATAAGGTAGTTGATTCACGGGAAGCGAAAGACGGTGATTCGATTCGCCGTCGCCGTGAATGCTTGGGTTGCGAACGGCGTTTTACGTCTTATGAACGGATTGACGAAATTCCGTATATGGTTGTTAAAAAAGACGGCAGACGTGAAAAATTTGAACGCGGCAAAATAATGTCTGGTTTGATGCGGGCGAGCGAAAAACGTCCGATTTCGGCAATGCAGTTGGAAGAGATTGTTGATAAGGTCGAAAATTTTGTTCAGGATTCGGCTGACCGTGAACGTCCGACCAGCGAAGTCGGGAAAATAATTATGCGGGAACTGAAAAAACTCGATAAAGTCGCATATGTCCGTTTTGCTTCGGTTTATCTGGAATTTGAAGATATTTCGGAATTTATGAACGAACTGAAATATTTAGTTCGTTCCAGAAGACCAAAAAAGAAAACTGATAAAAAAATAAGGAAAGACTAATATTGTTGCGAAAGACAATACGGCAAATTCCAACGCAAAATCCAATTACGTTGGGCAATAAATATTAAATAAACAATCTCAAATCTCAAAGAAGGAACACTCAATATTAATCTGCCGAAGCTCAAAGACCGCCGCGGAAAAGCTGTGAAATTATCAATAAAAATGGAAGAATGATAGTAGATTAAGAAATGAAAAGTAAAAAGTGTGAAGTAAAGAATTTATCGGAGTTCTTTGCTTTGAATTAATTTTCAAACTGCCAACTGTTCCTACCGACTGATAACAGTTTTCCGCCTTTGCCCTTTACGTTGATATTGAATAACATATTTCTCTTATGAATGAATTAGGAGATTTCTCTGAAAAATTAGGCGAAGCCGAGGTTGGCGAATCTATTATGCAGATTCCTTCGGACTTACCGGTTTTGCCTTTGCGGGATATTGTCATCTACCCATTTATGATCGTTCCACTTTTTGTGTCACGGGATAAATCAATTCGTGCGGTTGATGAGGCTTTGAGCGGGAATCGTATGATTTTGCTGATTTCGCAAAAAGATTTGGATAAAGAAGACCCGGAACAGGAAGATTTATATAAAGTTGGGACAGTAGCGGTGATAATGCGTATGCTGAAGTTGCCCGACGGTCGCATACGAATTTTGACGCAAGGGTTATCGCGTGCGAGAGTTAGGAAAATTGATTCGAGCGGTGAATTTGTAAAAGCAAATTTAGAACCGATTCCAGAACCGACGACTTCATTTGAATCTTTGGAAATTGAGGCACTTGTCCGAAATGTTCGCGGTTCGATGGAGCAAGCAGCAAATTTGGGCAAAAGCATTTCGCCGGAAGTTCTGGCGATCATTTCAAACCTTGAAGATGCGGGACGGCTTGCCGATCTTTCCGCGTCAAATCTGGAATTAAAAGTTGAGGATGCTCAAACCGTTTTGGATATTTTTGATCCGATCACACGCTTGCGTCGGGTTAATGATTTACTGAATAAAGAGATAGATGTTTTAACTGTTCAGCAGGAAATAAACACACAGGCACGCGGCGAAATTGACCGTTCTCAGAGAGAGTATTTTTTGCGTCAACAACTTAAAGCAATTCAGGCTGAATTGGGTGAAGGAAATGAATTATCCGAAGAAATTGATCAGTACCGTGAGAAAATCGCTGAAGCGAAAATGCCTGAATCCGTTGAAGCTGAAACTTTAAAAAATCTTAAAAAACTGGAAAGAATGCACCCGGACACAGCCGAAACCGCGACTTTGCGGAATTGGCTGGACGTTATGACAACGCTTCCCTGGTCAAAAACTTCAAAAGACAATCTCAATCTCAATAAAGCACAAAAGATTCTGGATGAGGATCATTACGGACTCGAGCGTGTTAAGGAGCGAATCATCGAGGCGTTGGCGGTTCGTAAATTAAAGGAAAAACCGAAAGGCTCGATACTTTGTCTGGTAGGACCTCCGGGCGTTGGAAAAACTTCGCTTGGGCGTTCTGTTGCGAAAGCCCTGAACCGCAAATTTATGCGTCTGTCATTGGGCGGTCTGCACGACGAAGCGGAAATTCGCGGACATCGCAGAACTTATGTCGGTGCGATGCCGGGTAGAATCATTCAGGCGATTCAGCAAGCCGAAACAAATAATCCTTTAATAATGTTAGACGAAATTGACAAGGTCGGGGCGGATTTTCGCGGTGATCCCTCGTCGGCACTACTTGAAGTTTTAGACCCCGAACAAAACTTTGCTTTTCGTGATAATTATTTGGGTGTTATGTTTGATCTATCAAATGTAATGTTTATGACAACGGCGAATATACTCGATACGATTCAGCCTGCATTGCGTGATCGGATGGAAATTATTCGGCTTTCGGGTTATACGGAAGAAGAAAAACTGGAAATCGCAAAGCGTCATTTACTGCCGAAGCAAATTGAAGAAAACGGCTTGGAGAAAAAGGACGTAAAATTTGCCGACACTGCTCTAAAGTCAATCATTTCACAATATACTCAGGAAGCCGGACTGCGGCAACTGGAACGGGAAATCGGCAAAGTCTGCCGCAAGGTCGCCCGCAAAAAAGCAGTATCGGGCAAGCGATTCAAACCCGTAAATGTCAATAAATCGAACATCGCCGAATTTTTGCGGTCGCCGAAGATTTTTCCCGAAGAGGCACTCAAAAAAGATCAGATCGGAGTCGTTACGGGTTTAGCATGGACGGCGGTTGGCGGCGATATTTTATTTATTGAAGCTATTAAAACAAAGGGGAAAGGGAAGTTGGTTCTAACCGGACAAATGGGTGATGTGATGCAGGAATCGGCTCAAGCTGCATTTTCTTATGCGAAGTCGCGGGCAAATGAATTGGATATAAACGAAGACGATTTTGAAAAATACGACATCCACGTTCATATTCCTGAAGGAGCGATTCCGAAAGATGGACCTTCTGCCGGAATTACGATGGCGACGGCACTTGTTTCCGTCCTTTCAAATCGTCCTGTCAGAAAGGATATGGCAATGACCGGAGAAATAACCTTGAGAGGCAACGTATTGCCCGTCGGCGGAGTCAAAGAAAAACTATTGGCGGCACGGCGTGCAAATATCAAAACAGTTATACTGCCCGCTCCAAATGAACGCGACCTGGAAGATTTACCTCAGGAAATTAGAGAGGATTTGACATTTATATTTATAGATAATGTGCGACGCGTTTTCAAAGAAGCATTGCTTGATGTAAAGTTGCCAAAAGGAAAGAAGAAAAGCTGATTGATAAAGACTTAAATATAATGTTGATTAAAGTCGAGTTTTGAATAATCAAAATGTATAAATGCTTTATTATACAGGGTTTTAAATTTTGACATAACGAAAATTGCGTGTTATTTTTAAAAGATTGTATACATTGATTAAATACAATTATCAGAAAAAGAAACTTTTCTAAATATTTATCGTTAAACTTTATTATTATATATACAAAAAATAGAAACCGGCAGCGTTTGATAAATGCGTTCCAGCCCCAAACTATCATTATGCAACTTAAGGAAAATTCATCAAGAGCAAATTTCTATACTGTTTTCGGATTCTTAGCAATCATATTTTTTATTTCCGGCAGTTCAGCATTTGCTCAAATCACCGAATCTACTTCGAGCGGAAGAAATAATTCCAAGCCCGACCAAGCTGAAAAAGCAGAAGCCAGAATCAGACAGGTTACAAAAGATTCCGGCAGATATTTTAATCAGGGGTTATTGAATTTACAGGATAACCGCCGTTCACAGGCTCGTGAAGATTTTGATAAATCAGTCGAAGTTTTTTTGATTTCAGGCATCAACATTCAGAGCAGTAAAGAACTTAGAGAATGTTACAATCAACTGATCGAAACGGTTTATCGAATGGAATTTCCAGCCGATCAAAAGCCGGTAAATATCAAAGGGCTTTCAGCCGTTTGCAGTTGGAGCATTAAGGAAGATTTAGCCGACAAGGTATCTAACCTCGTCAAAACTAATCCGAATAAAGTTTCTACGGATGAAAATTCAGACGATAAAAGCTTAATCGCTTCGGCGGCTAACAACGGTACACAGGACGATTACAATCCGGTTGGTTTTACAGAGCAAAAATATGAGCCTTCTCCGCTTGATGAATTGTCAAAACTGGAACTTAACGAAGAAGAAGAAAATATTGATACCCCGGAAGCCAGAGAAGAAATTGAATATATCAAATACGTAGTTCAAAATCGTTCACTCGGATTTTCATTCCAATTTCACGGAATGGTTCAGCAATTTGTCAACTATTATCGAGGTCGCGGTCGCAGAACGATGGAAGTCGGTTTGTATCGTTCGGGATATTTTATGTCAATGGCACGTCGGATTTTCCGTGAGGAAGGTGTTCCCGAAAATGTTGCATGGCTCGGACAGGTCGAAAGTGCTTGGAAGCCAACAGCTCAATCATGGGCGGCGGCGGCAGGACTCTGGCAGTTTATTCCCGGAACGGGAGCAAGATACGGACTTCGCCGGACTGCTTACGTTGATGAAAGACAAAGTTTTGAACAGGCAACCCGAGCTTCAGCACGTTATTTAAAATTTCTTGCCAACCGTTACGGTGGAAACTGGGAATTGGCAATGGCTGGATATAACTGCGGCGAAGGAAATGTTGATCGTGCGATCAGACGTGCCGGAGTTGCAAATTTCTGGGCGGCTTATCCGTATCTGCCGCGTGAAACCCGCAACTATGTGCCGAATATTCTGGCAACAATAATTATCGCTAACAATCCGCAAAAATACGGTTTTGGTCACGTTCGTCCCGCACCGCGTTTAAGATATGACCGCATTCGCGTTCCATCTTTGACAAGTCTTGGTTTAATTGCACAGGCTTCTGATACGAATATTCAATATTTGCGATATTTGAACCCCGAACTTCGTTCAAACACGACTCCGCCCGAACCTTATGTGGTTCGCGTTCCCGCCGGAAAAGCAACCAATGTCGTATCTTTATTCAGAAGAGTTCCTGCTTCGCAACGCAACGACACGGCGAAACTACAAGAATCTTCACGTGGTGAGACTTGGGAGAATCTTTCCAGAAGAACCGGTATTTCAGTTGAAGATTTAATGGCGGCTAATCCCGGAATGAAAGCTCCGACCGGAAAAGTTTTTGTTCCACAGCAAAAGGAATTGGGAGTTACGAGAACTTCTTACAACCGTCCGACAACGCAGGTTGGTTCCGATACATCACCCGTCAAAGTGGTCAAGGCAAAATCCGGCGACACCGTTAAAATGGTTGCCGAACGCCACGGAGCAGATGTTACTGAAGTAGCTAAGTTCAACGGTCTTTTGCCAACTTCTAAGCTAAATGCCGGACGCGAAATAAGAATACCGACTCAATAATCTTTAAATAAGTTAACTCGATTAAATAGCGATAGAATATTTTCTACCGCTATTTTCTTTTTTAAAAAAGTAAAGCCGATTCGTTATAAGTGATTATTGTTTTATTTGAATGTTGGACTAGACGGGTCTTTTAACTGCAACAACCAAATATGTTAAATATGATTTAGATAAATACAGGAAAACTGTATTGATTCAAATCATTTTTTAATTTATAAACCTTTATATCTATTGTATTATACAAAAACCAAGCGGCACGACTATTGCAGATAATAACTTTAATCATGTTTTTTTTACAACCAACAATTTACATATAAAGGCTAACTATCAATGAGAAAATCAGGAATTTTAGAGAAACTTATAGCAATAGAAGCAACTGACAAACCATTTATTTCAATCTATTTAAACGCTGAATCAAATGAACAGGGACGGGATGATTTTGATGTTTTTTTGGAAAAACAACTAAGCAAATATCAAGACGAATTTGAAGAAGATTCACCCGAACGTGACAGTTTTGACAGCGACATTGAAAAAATCAGAAAATATGCTGCGAATGTTCCTGCCTCAGCTAATGGTGTGGCGATTTTTGCCTGTGCTGCTGAGGATTTTTTTCAAGGGATTAATTTTGATGTTCCGTTTGAAAATGATAAATTTTTTATCGAAAACAAGCCCAGTATTTATCCGCTTGCCCGTTTAATTGATCAGAATCCTGAATTTGCAGTCGTTTTAGCCGATTCAAATATGGCAAAACTTTTCATAATGCAACGTGGAAAAGTTTTGGAAAATGAGGAAATCAAAAACACAAAGTACAGCCGTTCCGATGAAGGTGGTTGGTCGCAAAAGCGTTTTCAAAGACACATTGATGAAATGAGAAAACAACACGCCAGAGAGGTTATGGAAGAACTCGAAACGGTTTTGCGTGAGGAAGATATACGCCATTTTGTACTTGCCGGAAATAAAGATATGGTTATTCCACTTCTTCTTGATGAAATGAATGATTTCCTAAATGAAAGACACACCGGAACGGTTAGAATGGAAATCGACGCATCCGAAAATGAGATTATGGACGCGGCGGAAACAGTCATAAAACAAGCAGATACGCTTAAAGATAAAGAAAAAATTGATGCTTTAAATGAAGAAAATTATGATGGTGGAAAAGGTGTAACGGGAGTTGCTAAAACATTAAGGGCATTGGCAAACGGTCAGGTTCAGGAACTTTATTTAGTTGCAAATTTTGACGAAATTGAATATAACGAAGATGAAATTAAGCAAATTTTAAAGGAATACGCACCGAGCGAAGATGGCGAAATGGCAAACGTAAAACACCCACGACAAATTGCCGACGATATGATTGCAAGAGCTTTGGATTCAGCCGAAAGAATTCGTTTTATCGAAGATGAAAATCTTTTGAAAGAAGCGGGCGGAGTTGGAGCTTTATTGAGATATACGATGTCGGCAAATCCAAATCAATAAGAATTTTTACAAAAACGGACGGATTGGGGGATACGTCCGCAAGAGAGACGGTAGTTATATTTATTGTAATTGTCGTCTTTTCTTATTTTAACGAGTAAAATTACAGAAGTTCAAACAACAGGGGACGACTCGGAGAAGCATCCGAGTCAAAAGCCGCGATTTGCAGATTGAGCAAATAATTTCCATCTTTTATTTCATTCGGAACATAGATCAATTCCGTAAGTGAGCTGTTAATGCGTGTTCGGACATTCGTTTCAAATTTCCCGGCTTCAACATTCCAAAACTTCCGATGATTCGACAATTTCCCGTCATCAAAAATCCTGTCAATCGAAGGTAAATCAACAAGCAGATGTTTTACACCCAGTTCAACAATAAATTCCATCGCTTCAATAGAGAAAAACGGCGGAATATTTTCTTCGCCATATTCCCGCGTTAATTTACTTTCATCATTCGGCAAAGTCCTGACAATTAACGCATTTGAGTTTTGAATTTCGAATGTCGAATTTTGAATTTCTTTTCTTGTAATCAAAAAATCATTCTTACTTAGTTCGAACAAATATGTTTCATTAGTTTCGCTCGCATTTTCAGGTTTAACAGAAATCAAACTGGCAAAAACAAAAGCATCCTGCAAGCAATCACGCACGGGAATTCTTTCATTTGTTATGTGTCCGACACATTCCGTATGCGTCCCGTTACAATGCGGAATAAACGTATATTGCTCAAAATTACAACTCCCGCCCTGCCGCGTATCGCCGACAAGTTCGCCCGCTTTACAAGGATTTGAAGTCGCTTTTTCAACCCCGTAAGCATTCGGTTGTTCACCGTTGAATTTTAGTGGAATCGAAATATCAAGCGGGTTTTCGCTATCAATTTTGTATGCTTGATTTGTTAGATTTATAGAAATAATCATTTGTATAGGAATAATAATAAATTATTAAGTACCTTGTGTACGACTTTAATCGCGTAGCGATAAAATGAATTCAGCCGTGTAATTTATTGCACGGGCTTGTGTTATAAGTCTCTTGTCGCATCAGCGACAACTGAAATGATGTTCAATTATCGCTGACGCAACAGAAAATACTTGATTATTTTTTAACGTGCCTCAAAAGACACGCCTAAAATCATAAGGTCGCTAACGCGACAAAGATAAAAGCTGTTTATTTTCAACATTTATATCTAAATTAAGACTTTTATAAAAAGTCGCACACAAGGTTATTAACTGTAAACTATAAACTATTTATGAATAAAAACTTCACTTTCAATAATGAAAAAAAGAGCATAAAGAAATTTACTTTATGCTCTCGTTATTTATTACAGATTCAAAAGACTATTTAGATTCCGGTGTATCCTCATTCAGCCAATCTTGATAAGCCTTAAAATTTGATTCACGCCCGAGAAAATCTTCGACTAATTGATTGGCAGGTTTTGAACCGCCCGGTGCGAGGATCGTTTGACGATAGCGTTTGGCGACTCCTTTTGCGTCAAGCAGATTCGATTTATCAAACTCGCTGAACATATCTTTCGCCAGAACAAGCGACCACATATATGTATAATAGATTGCCGAATATCCGTCGAGATGTCCGAAAGCGGTTTGAAAATGCGTGTCGGCGACAAACGGGAATGGCGAATATTGATCGGTGATTGATTTCACTAAACCATCCGTATTTATATCTTTCGGATTGCGGTCGTATATACTTAAAGAAAGTCTCGCATATTCCATCTGCCGACGAACTTGTAAACCTTTGCCGAATTCATCGGCACGATTCATTTGCATAACCAATTTTGTCGAAATCGCATCGCCCGTTTTGTAATGCTTTGCAAAAGTCTGCAAAGTTTTCGGGTCTCGCGTCCATTCCTCCAATAATTGCGAAGGTGCTTCGACAAAATCGCGTTCGGTTGAAATCCCGCCAAGTCCGATCCATTTTTGTCGTCCTGCAAACATCGAATGAATTAAATGTCCGAATTCGTGGAAAAAAGTATTGACATCGTTATATTCCATCAAACCTGGATTATCCTTCGTCGGTTCGGGGAAATTGCAGACCAGCGATGCTTCGGGAATCTGCTTTCCCGCAACGCCCGTGCGAATTCCAAAATGTGCGGCGTGGCTGTATTTACCTTCGCGTGGGTGCATATCGAGGTAAAAACGTGCGACCAATTTGCCATCCTCAAACATTTCCCACGCTTCAACCGAAGGATACCAAACTGGAGCATCTTTGATTTGCTTAAATTCCACACCGAAAACTCTGCTCGTTACATCCAAAACGCCGTTTTTAACTTTGTCATACTGAAAATACGGTCGAACGCTTTGCGAATCAAAATCATAATTTTCCTTGCTGACAATTTCCGTGTAATAGCTTTGCTCCCAACGATTTACAGCTTTTGCACCGGCAACATCTTTTTGCTTACGTTTCAATAATTCCTGATATTCACGCATCGCCCGATCTTCCGAAGCGTTGACGATTTTTGTAATAAAATCATCAGCATTCGCCGCCGATTTGATCATTTTGTCGGCAGTTATATAATCTGCATAACTCTTAAATCCAAGCAAAACCGCCAATTCGTGACGCTTTTTCGCAAGGCGATCAAGGACATCTATATTTTCGGGAAACGCCCGGTTGTTATAGGCAAGATACATTTCCTTACGAAGTTTTTCGCTTTTCGCATAGGAAAAAACGGGAAGTGCATCCGGGTATTCCGTCGTCAAAATTATTTTCCCGTCCGCATTCGGTTTGTGTGCGTCAATATAATCCTGCGGCAAACCGTCCAATTCCGAAACATCATCAACTGTCACGGTGCGTTTGCCGTTGCGAATATTCCGCCCGAATTCCTGCCCGATCAGAACGATCTCGTCGTTTAACGCCTTGATTTTCTTGCGTGTTGCTTCATCTTTATCAACGCCCGAAAGCCGGAAATCCCGCAGAGTTTTTTCGACATAATACTTCGTTGCCGCATCCGCATTTTTCAGATCAATCGCCACGAGTGCGTCATAAACATCACGATTGAGCGAAAGTTCATTCAAAAAAGCCGAAATTTCCTGCGAAATTTTCTCCGAAGCCGCTCGAAATTTCTCGTCAGGATGAACATTTTCCATCAATCCCGCCTGATTTCCCGCCGCGTCCAGCAAAACTTGAATTTCATCATAAGGCACAAGCGTATTTTCAACCGTCTGCTTGCCCTTTACGGAAGTCATTTTCTTCAGAATCTTCTTTGCATCTTTCAAACGCTTTTCCTGAATCTGCGTAAATTTCTCCGCCGTCAAACCCTTCGTCCAAAAAGGTTTATCACTCTTCGCCAAAACTTCCGTATTTACCAAGCCTGTCATAATAATTGCTGTTACACACAAAAACACTATTCTTCTCATTTAATTCTCCACTTTTTTTTATTCAATTGTCCAATGTTGAGTCAGAGTATCCGATATGTCGGGGGAAAATAGAGCGGCATAAAGGTTTCACGTCTGATTTTTAGATGCAATTGAGCAGATATTGTTGCAAATGAATTCAAAAGAATATAGTAAAACTAATTGTAATTTTGTATTTTCGACAATCAAATTTTTATATGAAAAACATAAAATAAATTCGATCACGCAGGAAATTGATCGGGTTGATTAGGAAAAGATAATTTTATTATTAAAGAAAATGAGAAGGTGAGTGTCCTAGAACACTCACCTTTTATGAGGAAAACATTGTGAGATTATTAGTTATAAATAGAGTATTGATTGGGGGTTACATTTAACCTTGAAGGTGGGTTGACGGAACTTTCAAAGAAAATCTTCGTTTTTTGTCCGTATTCAATTTATGTTTAATGCCATTTTTAGCTTCAAAACTCTATACTGATATACAGGAGAGATTTTCTCCCTTCATTTAATAACGCGACAGTTTTCTAAAAACCGTCCAGAAATAAATAAATAAATTAAATTTTATTTGAATTATTATTTTAGTAAGACATTTTAATAGAGAGATTTAGAACTTTTTTAATAAGATTGATTGAACTTTGAAAATGTATTTAAAAAATGATTGACAGGCAAGCCATATAGATATATTCTGCAATGAACTTTTATACTGATATGTAAAATCTATGAGTCGGTCCCACGAGATTACTTTATTGCTGCAAGAATGGGGCGATGGTAATAATAATGTATTGGAAGATTTAATGCCGCTGGTTTATGATGAATTACATAGACAAGCCACGATATTTCTGCGTCGGGAAAGACCGGATCATACTCTGCAAACCACTGCCTTAATTAACGAAGCATATATTAAACTAATTGATCAGCGGGATGTGCGTTTCAATGACAGAATTCATTTTTTTGCGATTTCTGCAAAGTTAATGCGAAGGGTTTTGATTGATTATGCCCGAATGAAAAATCGAAAAAAACGCGATGGAAAAACAATTGCCGTATCACTTGATGAAACCGCCGTAGTTGGTTATGATCCGCAAAATACTGATATTATTGCCTTAGATGATGCTCTCAAGCGTTTGGAAGAGATTGATGAAAGACAAACTCGCGTAGTTGAACTTCGATATTTCAGCGGCTTAACTTTAGAGGAAACTGCCGAAGCATTAAAAATTTCCCGTTCATCTGCGGCACAGGATTGGGCAATTGCAAAAGCCTGGCTGTATCGTGAATTGACAAAATAATACTGGACGGTTTCCATTGGAAAGTCGCGTTTAAAGATATACGAGGATAAATTCTTTTATTATTCAGAAACAATTGTAAAAAACTTGATAAAGGTCGGGCGACTATGGAAGGTATTGACAAACACACAAATCCGACAGAAATAAATTGGCAAACAGTTAAGCAAGTCTTTGCCGGTGCAATGATTCTGAAACCGGAGAACCGTTCGCAGTATATTTATCAACAATGCGGCGGGAATAAGACGATTGTGAATGAAGTTGAATCCTTACTGAGTTCTTATGATAGTGCCTCACTTTTTCTTGAATCGCCTGCTGTTGCAGTTGTTGCTGATGAATTAGTCAAAGACTCACTTGAATTGAGTTCGGGAAAATTCCTCAAACATTATCAAATTATCAGAAAAATCGGAGAAGGCGGAATGGGTGCGGTTTATCTTGCCAGAGATACACAACTCGACCGTGATGTAGCGATAAAGATTCTCAATCAACCTTTTAACAAAGACAAATCGAATAATATCAAGCGTTTCTTGCGGGAAGCCAAAGCCGCTTCGGGAATGAATCATCCGAATATAATGGTTGTTCACGAAGTCGGGACGTTTGAAGACATTAATTATATCGTCTGCGAATTTATTGAAGGCGAAACGCTTAATGTTTATATTGAAAAAAATAATTCCAATCTTTTAAGAATTCTCGATCTCAGCATACAAGTAATCAATGCTTTGGCGACGGCTCATCGAGTAGGAATTATCCACCGTGACATCAAACCCGATAATATAATGGTGCGAAACGATGGACTTGTTAAAATTCTGGATTTCGGTCTGGCAAAATTATCTCAAAAAGAGAAAAGCAGAATTGATTTTGATGCACAGACCCAGGAAATTCTGAACACTCAGAAAGGATTGATCCTCGGCACGGTTTCATATATGTCGCCCGAACAATCACGCGGAAAGGAAGTTGATACGCGAACAGATATTTGGAGTTTCGGTGTGATTCTCTATCAAATGCTGACCAAAAAACTTCCTTTTTCCGGTGAAACTTTGAGCGATAATCTGGCGGCGATATTAAAGGATGATCCGCCGCCGATATCCGAATTAACCGCTAACGTCCCTGCCGAATTGGAAGAGATTGTCAGCAAATGCCTGCAAAAAAGTGCTGGTCAACGCTATCAGAATGCTCAAACATTACAAAATGATCTGAAAAATGTTCATCATAAGTTAGCTTTAGAATCATATAACGAACCTCTCACCCTTCTAAGCGATAAAATTTCGGCTGATGAAAAGAAAACCGATTATAATTTAAAACAGATTACAGACCAACAAACGGAAAATGGATTTAACAAGTCCAGCGGTTTTGTCACCAGCACATTTGGTGCAGCAGCAGCGTATTCCAATAACTTTCCGTTAGCTCTGATCGCATCGGCGATGTTAGCCGCGGTTGCTTATTTCGGTTTTTCATATCTACGCCCCGCAGCTAATCACTCAAACGCGGTTCCGAATTTAGAATTTACAAAACTAACGGATGAGAGACTTACGGTTATGCAATCCGCCATTTCACCGGATGGAAAACTTCTTACTTACGTATATGAAAAGCAAGGAAAACAGAGTCTTCGTGTGCGGCAGGTTGCCGGTTCGGGCGTTTCTGAAATCCTGCCTCCCGCTGAAGTTGATTTTACCGATGTAAAATTTTCACCTGATGGTGATTATATATATTACACGGTTGTCAAAGCGGATAATATATTTGCCGTATATAAAATATCTGCTCTTGGCGGTCAATCCCGTTTAATGGCGGAAGGGGTTAATCAACGATCAACAAAGGTTTCGCCCAACGGAAAATCAATTGTATCCAGTCAACACGGAACATCAATAATATTTGCTGATATTGATGGAGAGAATCAACGAGTCCTTGCCAAAGCCGCTTCGGGTGAGTATTGGTATGATTTAGCGTGGCATCCCGACGGAGAATCAATTGTTGGTGCGGTGCGTTCGCAAACTGATGATAATTTTTATTTGATAAATGTTTCATTGAACGACGGTTCAAAAACAAAAATTAAATCACCGCCTTGGTATTATATTAATAGTCTAGCCTGGCTGTCTGACGGAAGCGGAATAATTATCAACGGAAAGGAAAAACCAGGTCAACCGCTTCAAATCTGGAGTCTTTCTTATCCTGATGGAGACATTAGACGCATTACCAACGATACCAATGATTATCTTGGTTTAAGTCTAACCGCGGATAATAAATCGCTTGTTACCGGAAAACAGGAACGTGCTATGAATATCTGGGTAGCAGGAAACAAATATAAGCAACCCGGACAACAAATCACTTTCAGCAAAGGTAAAAATGACGGAGCATTAGGTGTTCGGTGGACATCTGAAGGCGAAATTTTATACACAACCGGAGGGATGGAAGAAGCTGATATTTGGTCGGTAAGAATGGATGGGAGCGACATTCATCAATTAACATCTGAAAAACTTAACGGTATATTTCCGCAAACTACACCTGACGGACGATATATCGTGTTCTTATCGGAGCAAGAAGGTTTCAGAAATATCTGGCGAATGAATGTTGATGGAACTAATCCGGTTCAGCTCACGGACACGCCCGGACGGGAATTTTCCCCGAACATTACGCCGGACGGAAAATGGATAATTTATGATCGGTCTGATTTGAATAATAAGGTTAGCATCTGGAAAATAAGTGTCAGCGGCGGTGAATCTGTTCGGTTAATTGAAAGTATTGCCAGATTGCCTGTAGTTTCACCTGATGGCAAATCTTTCGCCTGTATTCTCTCCTCAGGTGATGAGAAAGACATTAGCAGGATTGCGGTTTATCCGATTGACGGTGGAAAACCATTGAAAATTCTCGATTTGCCGCTCATAGTCAAATCCCGTATCTTTCGTTGGTCTGCCGATGGAAATGCCTTGATTTATGTAGATAAACGTGATGGAGCGGATAATTTATGGGAACAGCCGCTCAACGGAAAACCGCCTGAACAATTGACCGAATTCGACTCTGAAGATATTGTTTATTTTGATATATCAAAAGATGAAAGAAATTTTTTACTTTCTCGTGGTAAGGAGTTTTTTGATATAGTCAGAATAAATAATATCAGGTAGAAAGATATGAAAAAGTTTTTCTAATTTCATAAAATTGTCGGAACGATTTGATTTTTAATTTTTTCCGATTTTCACTATAAAAAAAATAGGAGAAAATAAATGATAGACGAAAATAACAATAGTGGCTGTTCAGGAAGAACGTGCGATTGGTTAGCATATAATTCATCATTGGGTTGCGTTGATGGATCAACAAGATCGTGCTTTCATGCAGTTTTGATGGAAGCTGAAGAAACTGTTTTTCACGACAGTAAATTGATTAAGGCAACAAAAGCGATTAATGATGTGCTGGATATTCTAAAAGAAGAATCTGAAGAACGCAAATTATCTTTCATAGTTACGGATATGGGAGTTTTATTAGCCTGGGCTGAACACGGAAGCGACACCGAAGGTTATCCAGATGATGCTGTAGGATCGAGCAGCGATTCTGAAACTGTCGTTAAAGCTCTGAAATTAAAAAATGTAACCGGTTCATAAAGTAAAATCAAAATAGTTTTCAATCAATAGCCGCAGATGAGAATAAAAATCTGCGGCTATTCGTGTTAATCTGTGGATGATTTTATTTTACACAAAAACAAATTATGACTTTTGAATCAACCGAAGTATTTGCTCTAAAAATGGATGAGCAGGACTTGCTCAAACATTTCCGCAATAATTTTTATATACCTCAACAACCTGATGGAAAAGATGTTTTATATTTTACGGGCAATTCGCTTGGACTTCAGCCGAAAGCTACCCGCGAATATATCGAACAGGAATTAAAGGATTGGGAAACTCTCGGCGTTGAAGGACATTTTCAGGCGATAAATCCGTGGATGCCGTATCACGAAAATTTGACGGATGCGATGGCGAAAATCGTCGGTGCAAAGCCGATTGAAACGGTTGTGATGAATTCGCTGACGGTCAATCTGCATCTTTTGATGGTTTCGTTTTATCGTCCGACGGCTGAGAGATACAAAATCATTATCGAAGCGGATGCTTTTCCGTCGGATAAATACGCCGTCAAATCGCAGATTGATTTTTGGGAACGCAGACAGCTCGCCTGCAATGAGTCAGAAGGACGAAAAAAAGATGATGTCTTGATTGAATTAAAACCTCGTAAAGGCGAAGCGACATTGCGAACTGAAGATATTGAAAAAGTTATTACTGAAAATGGCGATTCGATTGCGTTAATAATGCTCGGCGGTGTGAATTACTACACAGGGCAGGCGTTTGATATGAAACGGATTACCGAAGCGGGACACGAAGCTGGTGCAATTGTTGGATTTGATCTGGCACACGCTGTTGGAAATATTAAATTAAAACTTCACGATTGGAATGTGGATTTCGCTTGTTGGTGTTCATATAAATACTTAAATTCGGGACCGGGCGGAATTGCGGGAATTTTTATAAATGAACGCCATGCCGAAAATTTTGAACTGCCACGCTTTGCAGGTTGGTGGGGACACGACGCAGAAACACGCTTTTTGATGGATGATGAATTTGTCCCGATGAAAGGTGCGGAAGGCTGGCAGTTATCGAATCAGCCGATTTTATTACTGGCTTCGCTTCGGGCTTCACTTGATATTTTTGAAGAAGCGGGAATGGAAAACCTGTTGGAAAAATCTCACAAATTAACTGCCTATTTAGAATTTTTGTTAAACAATAATCACAATGAACGTATTTCTATTATCACGCCTTCAAACTCCGACGAGCGAGGTTGCCAACTCTCGATTCGTGTTAAAGATGCGGACAAAAATTTGTTCAAAGCAATTACTGAAAAAGGTGTCATCGCCGATTGGCGTGAGCCTGATGTCATTCGTGTTGCTCCCGTTCCGCTTTATAATTCTTTTATGGATGTTTGGAAATTTGTTGAGATTTTGAAGGAATGTTTGAAATAATATGATTGATGTCAAAAAAGAAACAATTGAGGATTGGAGAGAATTAGGATTCTTTTATGATTATGATAAAGAAAAGAACTTATGGTTGTTAGTTGGTTCTCGTAATGGATTGTTGAACCTAAGCAAATTACTGAAAAATTATGCTTCCAAGATGAATAATAATCAGTTAGGCGAACACGAACATCTTTTTCCATACTCCTATTTAACAATAGTTACATCTGAAAAACCTCAAATTACAGATTATGGAATTTTTGGAAGTTTATCTGATTTACTAGATCTTGCCGATATTATAAGTGAAAAACTGAAGGATTCTAATGTAGGCGACTTAATTCAGGTAGGTGATGAATATTCCAAAGATACGGAAACTCAATTATTTCTACAAGTCAAAGAAGAAGACTTTGATCCATCAAGTGAAGATAAATTTTTATGGCTAGAAAAAAAGTAATCATCATCGGAGCAGGTTTATCAGGTTCTCTTTTATCTTTGTATCTGGCAAAACGCGGAATCAAAACGGAGGTTTATGAATCACGCGGCGATATGCGGCTCGAAGAAATGTCGGCGGGACGTTCGATAAATCTGGCGTTGTCGGATCGCGGAATTCGTGCGTTAAAAGAAGTCGGAATGGATGAATATATGCTTGAAAGTGCTGTGCCGATGTATGGGCGGTTAATTCATTCGCTTGATGGTGAAAGGAAATTGCTGCCGTATTCCGGGCGTGAGGGCGAATATATCAACTCTGTTTCGCGGGGCGGCTTGAATATCGCTTTGATAAATGAAGCGGATAATTATGAAGAATCCACATTTTATTTTAACCAAAAATGTGTTGATTTTGATTGCGAAAGCGGCGAAGCGTTGATTGAAAATAGCGAAACGGGCGAAAAGAAACGAGTCAAAGGCGATACTTTAATTGCAACGGATGGTGCGGGTTCTGCCGTAAGACGGGCGATGATGAACAGCCGCTGCATTGACAGATTTAATTATTCGCAAAGTTATCTCGAACACGGTTATAAAGAATTATCCATTCCTTCAAAGTCGGAATTTGTCGGCGAATTACCGAAACTTTCAGACAAAGCAGAAGGCGAGTTCTTGATGGAAAAGAATGCTTTGCATATTTGGGCAAGACATCAATTTATGATGATCGCTCTGCCGAATTTTGATGGAAGTTTTACCTGTACTTTGTTTCTTGCTTATAAAGGTGAAAAGGGTTTTGATAATTTGAATGATGAAGCGTCTTTGATGAAATTCTTTGAAAAAAACTTCGCCGATGCGATTTCCTTAATGCCGAATCTTGTTGATGAATTCTTTACAAATCCGACGGGAAATCTAGGCACAATAAAATGTTTCCCTTGGAATGTCGGCGGAAAATCTCTGCTTCTAGGCGACTCGGCACATGCGATTGTTCCTTTTTATGGGCAAGGAATGAACGCTTCGTTTGAAGACTGCCGCATCTTTGATGAACTGCTCGAAAAACACGGCACGGATTGGGAAAAAGTCTTTGAAGAATACAGCGAACAACGAAAAATAAACACCGATGCGATTGCGGAACTTGCATTGGAAAACTTTTACGAAATGCGTGATTCTGTTGCCGATCCTGTTTTCGTCAAAAAAAGAGAATTAGAAACAAAACTTGAACACACCTTTCCCGATTATTTCTCAAAATATTCGCTTGTAACATTTCGTGAAGATATTCCTTATTCGGAAGCCAAGAAACGCGGGAATGCTCAGAATGAATTGTTGATGAAAATCTGCGAGAATGTCGGAGATGTGAGCGAGATTGATTTGAATGAGGTTATGGAAAAAGTAAAATTAATACAAACAGATTAGAGAGTGTTTTGAGATTTATTCAGTAATCTCGGATTTTAATCTTAACCTTAAATTAGACAGACGGCACAATTATTAGGTAAAATTCTTCTTTTCCAAATTCAACCAATCAAGTGCCGCACCGTGAAGTAATTTTGCCTTTGTTTTATCGTCATAAGGCATTGATTCAATCAATTGTCCCGGTTCTAATTCGCCGAGCGGGAACGGGTAATCCGTGCCGAGTGCGACTCTTTCCGCACCAACAAGATTTACCAGATAATCAAGCATTTCGGGCGAATGGACGAGCGAATCAAAATACATTTTATCGAGATATTCACGCGGATTGATATTATTATCAACGGCACATAGATCAGGGCGGACATTAAAGCCGTGTTCGATTCTGCCGATAGTTGCGGGGAATTCGCCGCCGCCATGAGCAAATGCGATTCGTAAGTTCGGTAATTTTTCCAACACGCCCGAAAATATTAAACTGCAAATTGCACGAGAAGTTTCCGCCGGCATTCCGACAAGCCACGGAAGCCAATACTTTTGCATTTCCGCCATTCCCATCATTTCCCAAGGATGAACAAAAATCGCCAGACCGAGTTCTTCGCAGGCTTTGAAAATGTCAAAAAACTGAGGTTCGCTTAAATTCGATTGATTAACATTTGAGCCAATTTCAATACCAACCAAGCCGATACTTTTGAAACGCTCTAATTCCTTAACTGCCAAATCCGTATTCTGCATCGGAATTGTTCCGAGACCGATAAATCTCTTCGGATATTTTGCGACGATCTCGGCAATTCCATCATTTAAAACACGGGACACTTCCAAACAATCTTTCGCTTCCGCCCAATATGCAAACATCACCGGAACGGTTGAAAGCACCTGAACATTAACATTATATTCATCGCAATCTCTAATACGCCTTTCCGCCGACCAGCAATTATCTTCAATCTCACGAAAAAAATACCCGTCGTCTTTCATCATTTTGGCACAGCCTGCTTTGTGGTGTTCGAGTTGAATAAAACCGCCGTAGCCGAATTTATCTTTCCAATTCGGAATATCGCGGGGCAGAATGTGCGTGTGAATATCAATTTTCAGCATGGTTTTATTTTAGTAGAATCGGTTTGGTTTTGATAATAGCAGACAATATTTTTTCCTCAAATTCGAGTTAGTTGTAACTCATTGGGAATCTCATTTCCCTCGTTGCGACGAAATTTTCCCGCGTTCAGAATTTTTTTGTGGACACAAATATTTATTAGTTCTAAAGTTCTATAAAAAAGGAATTTACAGGAGATAATTTTATGTTGGATAAACAAAAAGAATTGGAAAAAAAGATATTTCGCCTGCAAGCATTTTGCGTGATAATGGTTTTGGTTGGCGGATGTATGTTTTTGGTTGGATTTAGTTCCGATAAAAAACAAAAATTCAGCGAAATTGATGTCGAACGCATAAATATTGTCGAAAAAGACGGCAAACTAAAAATGGTTATTGCCAACAAAGAGCGACAGCATCCCGGAATTATGGACGGAAAATATTACAAAGAACGTGAAGGCAAACGAGCGGCAGGAATGATTTTCTTTAGCGAAAAAGGTGATGAAATCGGCGGTTTGATTTTCGATGGAAATACCGGAAAAGGTCAGGGCGGTTCGCTGACTTTTGATAAGTTTCGAGGCGATCAAACCATTCAGCTAACCCATCAAGAGGATAAAGACGGAAATTATTTTGCAGGATTGAGAATGAACGATCAAAATATGCCCTTGAACGATTTTGTTAAAAAAATGGAGGAAATTGATAAACTTCCAACCAAAGAGGCTGCTGAAGCAGCTTATAAAAAAATGAAGGAAAACGGAGAGACTCCTGTTAATCGCTTATCTATCGGAAGAGGTCGTGATAAATCTTCAATCATTCAACTTAGTGACGCGAAAGGAAACTCACGACTAAAAATCTCAGTTGAGGAAAATGGTAATCCAAAACTCGATTTCTTAGACGAAAACGGCAAAGTGATTTATAGTCTTCCTGAAGATGCAAAAGCTAAAAAATAATCAAACTTGGTCAAATAAATCCCGATCAACTCAAAATCTTAAACATTTAGCATTTTTCTGCTTAGGGATTTTGAGTTGGCTCGGATTTTCGTATTTACTAACGCTTTATTTGAAGATTATGCAGGGCGGTTCGATTTATGAGTTTCCCTGGCATTGGGATGCACCGCTCTGGACTTTTCTTCATTCATTGTTTGGTGCAACAGTAATTATTTTCATTAAATGGAAATTTAGTCTATTTTCCGAAAAGTCAAAATCTCTCTGGCGGGATTTCTTGATTCTGTTTTCTCTGATTCCGATAAATGCTTTTCTCATTACTGCTTTTTCAATCATTGTTTTGGGACATTCCTTTACG
Organism: Acidobacteriota bacterium; assembly: GCA_030859345.1. Taxonomy (GTDB): domain Bacteria; phylum Acidobacteriota; class Blastocatellia; order Pyrinomonadales; family Pyrinomonadaceae; genus Aridibacter. The sequence goes on from JALZKH010000162.1 coordinate 21,950, forward strand.
GGCAGAGAACATATTACTGCTTACGAGTGGGTGATTGGAACACTTCATAGTATTTTTCCTCAAATGTTTGTGAGTTTTACTTGCGTCGGCTATTTTTATTTAACCTTAATAAACAAAACCAAAGAAAAGCTACGGCAGGCACAAGAAGCAAGAACAGCAATGGAATTAAAGGCTCTCCAAAAAAATATCGAGCCGCATTTTTTGTTTAATAATCTGAATGTTTTGTCGGCTCTGATCGAGAGAAATCCGCAGATCGCCAACGAATTCTTGGACAGAATGGCACAGCTTTATCGCTATATTCTGCAAACTAAAGACGCGGAAGTCATTTCTATCAAAGACGAACTGGATTTTGCTCAAAACTATTTATATCTGCTCAAAAAGCGTTTCGGAACTGCTTATAATTTCGATTGGCAAATTAAGGATTCACAAATAAACGGTCAGATGATCGTGCCGACGGCGTTGCAAAGTCTGCTTGAAAATGTGGTCAAACACAACGCCGGAAGCAGAGACGAATCTTTGCAAATTCGTATAAAATTAGATGAGCAGAATTTGATCGTCGAAAATGAGATTCGTCCAAAATCAAACAATTCTCTGCCAAGCGGAACAGGTTTGCAGAATCTTCGGACAAGGTATGATTTGCTGACCGTAGAAGCATTTGAAGTTATAAACACTGAAAACAAATTTACGGTCAAAATTCCTCTGCTGGAAGTAAAAAAATGAGAGTAATTGTCATCGAAGACGAACCGCTTGCCGCTCAGAAATTGTTCGGTTTTATTGAGCGTTATGATGGTTCAATAAAAATCGCGGCAAGACTCGAAAGCATAGAAGAAACCCGCAAATGGTTTCGTTCAAATATGCCGCCCGATCTTATTTTTTCGGACATCGAACTGCTTGATGGAAATGTCTTTGAGTTTTTTGAAAAAGAAGAATTAAACGCTCCGATAATTTTCACAACCGCTTACGATCAGTTTTTAATGCAAGCCTTTGAACGCAACGGAATCGCTTATCTGCTCAAACCTTTTAACTTTGAGTGTTTTGTTGCGGCAATGCAGAAGTTGGAAAACCTTAAACAGAATATTTTCTTAACGCAGATGGATTTCTTAAAAAAAGTTCAGAATAATTTCAACAGACCGAAATATAAAGAAAGATTCGTCGTGAAACTACGCGGCGGAATCCAATTTATCGAAACTAAAACAATCTCGCATTTCCAGATCAAAAACGGAATCCTCTTCGCTTACGACGCGGCAGGCAGTAAATATCCGCTCAATGAAAATCTCGGTACATTGGAGGAAATTCTGGATCCGAAAATGTTTTTCCGCATAAACAGAAGCGAAATGATAAACCTGAAATTTATTGAACGGCTTGAACCTTATTTCAATGATCGGTTGGCAATTTTGGTGAAAAACTCAAAAGTAAAATTCATTGCAAGCACTAATCGAACGCCGAATTTACGAAAATGGATCGGATACAGTTGAATATATTACCAAGATGTGTGAATAGAGTTAGATAAAAACTCCTAATTTTGATTATATATCTTTGTTTATGCTGACCTGCTTTATTTAGGAGTTTAATCGTAAAATTTGTTAAATTATTTTAACCGATGATTTTATCATCTGTCTAAATCAGGTCTTTTGCTATGATAGACAGGTTATTTTTTTCTTCAACCACATCTTCTTCAACTATATTCTCATCATCATCTTCTTCCTCATCGTCTTTTTTCTCTTGTTCGGCAAGCACGGTTTCGGCGGCTTCAGCAATACGGTCTTCGACGTTTTCACTCGGAGTTTTTGAAGGATGAAACTGTCCTCCGTGATAAAAAAATGAGTCTTCGTAAAGTTCACGCAGGAATTTCAAAAAGACTTTGCCGATGGCAATTGCCGGAATTGCCAAAACGAAACCGAGCAAACCAAAAAGTTTTCCGCCGATCAAGAGTCCTAAAAAAACCGCCATCGGATGCAGATTAAGTCTGCCGCCCAGAATTTTTGGAGTCAAGACATAACCTTCCAAAGTTTGAACAGCTACAAAAACTCCCAAAACTGCAAGCACATTCCATAATTCGCCGCCATGTGCAATTGTAAATCCTGTGGCAAGAACAACTCCGATCAGCGTTCCGACATACGGAATCGCATTCAGCAATCCGGCAAGAAGTGCGATTCCAATCCACGCCGGAACATCCAGTAACCAAAATCCAACGGCATAACAAACCGCCATTATCAGCCCGATCAGGATTTGAGAACGCACATATGATTCTAAAATTCGCCCCGATTCATCAAACAGGCGGCTGAATGCTTCACGAAAACGCAGCGGTATTAAACCCTCAAAAGATTTTCGCCACGTCTGAAAATCAATCAAAATATAAAATACAAAGAACGGGACAAGCAGCAAATCCAGCGATGAATTTATTATTGATATAATGACTGAACCGCCGCCGCCGCTGTTTTCTACGGTGATTTCCCCATTTTCACCGACAGTCGTTTTTTTTGTCGTTAAATTTTCATTATAAAATTCAAACGGACTGCTTAAAAACTTCTCGATTTTATCGCCCGCTACGCTTTCCAGAGCCGGTGAATAACGCTTGAGCCAGGCTCTCTGCCGGGCGGCGTTTTCAGGTGTAAAGTTCTCGGCGATCTTTGAAACCGCCTGTGAGCCTTCATCCCACATATCGGGCAGCACATACGATAAAAATACACCGATACCGATACTTACGATAAGGATTGCAACAATTGAAGAGATGCTCCGCGAAAGCCCTCTTTTTTCGCCTTGTATGACCAAAGGATTCAGCAAATATGCTAAAGCAAAAGAAGCAAGCAGCGGAATGAGTGCAAGACTTCCGACGACATATATAAAATAAATAATTATGACCGACACAACAATTGTCGGAATCCAACGCAACCACCAAAACGGTGAGCGATCAGCGGGCGATTTAGCCTTGTTCCCTTGAGTTTTCATTGTATTTTTTACTTAGTTAGAGAGCCTAATTATTCCAACCAAATCTATTTTACAATGAAACTCTCTAAAAACGTATCAATTCTTTCGCACTTAAAGATAATCTTCTAAATATTAATTTTTGACATTATTATTTACGCAGGTAGATAGATATTAATGCACCAATAATAGATTTTATTTTATCTGATTATATTATGAGTTTTAATTTTGTGAATAAGCAAATTTCTGTATTGTGTGCGAGGTGCGTGAACTTAATAATTTTTGTTGACCTAAGTGCTGAGCATTTTTCTGTATTTTGCAAGAAAGAACATAAATAATCCGTATGCGATCAAGCCAAATGCGACTATACCGAGCAGCCATATACCGTAGGATTGTTTTTCGACAAAATGCAAAGCATCGCCGAAATCGCGGGTCTTTCCGGCGTTTGATCTCCACGCGGCAAAAATCAGAAAACCACCGATGACAGAGAATACAACTCCGCGTGCCGAGTAGCCGAATCTGCCGAGACGTTCACCCCATTTTTCGATTGTTTCGCTCATTTCCGAGAGTAATAGATTTTCGCGGAATTTTGCGGTATAGGCTTGATAAAATTGATATAAACCAACACCGACAATAATTGCCCCGATAATTCCGACGAGCAATTGTCCAAGTGGCTGCGATAGAAGCCAAGCTGTCCAACTGCTTGCCTGTGAACCGCTTTGATCATCTGTGCCGAGCAGAATTTTAACGGCGGAAAATGCCAGACCGAAATAAATTAGACTAATAACGACAAAGGCGGAGCGGGCGAGAATTCCTTTTGTGTCAGAGCCTTTATTATCAGTATCCATAAACGCCTGAACTAATCGCCAAAGTGCGTGGCAAATCAACCCGATTGTTACGATAGCAAGCAGAATTTGTCCGAAGGGAAGTTCAGTAATTTGTTCCAAAGCACTACGTGAACCGGAATTAGCTTTTTGTATTCCGGCTGCGGCTTGCACCGCTAAAATACCGATGAGCAAATAAACTACGCCCCGTGCCGCATAACCAAGCCGACCGAATTTCTCAACCCACGAACGATTTTCACGGATGGTTTCCTTTGCTTTCTCTTTTGGATCATTCATTTTAGATACGTTTAAAAATAATCTGTTTCAAGGGAATCGGCAAGCCGACAAAGAAGACAGAAAAATTGTCGGCTTACCGCTCTTCATCTTTCAACTATTCCCCTTATGAATAAATTGAAAGACAACCTTTTTACAAAAACTCTTATAATTTGTTGTTGACACCGAATTAGTTTCCACGCTGCAATCTGAAAACTGTTAATTCGGGACGGCAATTTATCCGCACGGGAAAACTGCTGAAACCGATGCCGCGATTAACATACAGGTGATTACCGGAGTTACCATAGTTATTGATCCAACCGTCTGTTTTGATCTTCTCGTCCGATAAAAGTGCCATCCAAGACCAGTTTTTTGTAAAAGGTATACGGATCTGTCCGCCGTGAGTATGTCCGGCGACGGCAAACGGTGCTGTATTCGGAGCAAAATCAGTAAAGGTATCAGGCTCGTGCATAAAAATTACACGCGGTGCATTGTCGGAAACTTCTGCTAAAGCCAATTCCGGTTTGGCATTTTGTGCATACCCCGAACCGATACCGACTACATAAAAATTTGCTATATCATCTTCGGACTGATTATTTTTCTCACTATTTTTATCATTGAGTTCAAGCGGAACGGCTTGATTTTCAAGTACTTTTATATTTGCTGATTTGAGTGTTTGCCGGATGGCTTGAGCAAGTTTTTCATTTTTTACCGAATCGGGATAACTCATTCCGTAATCGTGATTTCCGAGAACGGCGTAGGTCGGAATTTTTGCTTCAGCCAAAGGCTTTAGAAGATCAACAGATTGATTAACTTCATTCTTAAAGTTTTTAACATCTTCACGTTCAATATCCTGCAATTTATCTTCATCCGTCGGCTGATAAACAAAATCTCCCGCGATCAAAACGGCGGCGGGACGGATTTCGATAATTCGTTTGACAATTTCCTTAACCGTATCTTCATTGCCGAACCACATTCCGATCTGGATATCGGCGATAAGTGCGATTTTTTTATTTTCCCAACTCTTCGGCAGATTAGGAACTGTTGCCGTTTCCTCCCGAAAATCAATGAGGCGTGGCTCAATTAGCACGCCCCAGATTGCCAACAGCATTACTATTACTGCCAAACACAATGAAATGATTTTAATAAGTTTCCATTTCATCAGCTTACTATCGTTTCTTATTTCTCAGTTCTTCTTCCGATAGTTTATCAACGTCAACATCCGTGCTGCGGACGGTATCGCTGACAGTTTCGGTTCGTTCGGTTACGTCTTTGCTGACGACAACTTCACCGACAACGCGGGCTTCTTTTGCCGAAACCGCTTCTTCGCCCATTTCCTTAACGACTATATTTCCGTCTTTAACAGCGGAAACATCAGCATCTGTAACGGGGCGATTGACTTCCCGAATTTCAACGTCAACATTTTCCTGACGCAGATTTACGTCTTCCGAAACTTTTTCCGATTTCATTTTCGCATCAATCTCAACTCCACCGGTTTGCACCGTGCGTTTTCCGACTTTGAGGTCTTCTTCAATAATCGGAATTGCTCCTTCACTGCGGACATCGGTATTTGTTGGTTCACGTCCTGCAACAGCAGCAGTTTTACTTACTTCGGTTGCATCCGTATAAATATTTTGACCGCCGCATTTTGTCCATTTGCTTTCAATATCCCTTGCATCTTCCGCCGAATTCGGTGTCGCACGCAGAACGATTCCGCCGGATTTGATTCCCGTTTCATAAACTTCGGCGTGTTCTTCCGGTATTCCCGAACCTATCAAAGCTCCGATAAGTCCGCCGGCTAAACCGCCTGCACCGCCGCCGACCAAAGCCGCTGCGATCGGTCCGGCAACAACGAGTCCGATTCCGGGCAGAACAACCGATGTTCCGATTGCCGCGATTGCCGCCAAAACTGCACCGACCGTTCCGCCGATTGCCGCTCCTGCTCCCGTGCCTTCCGCTGCTTTTGAACCGAGTTCAGTATCGTCCGCATCTGCATCGCCATAATAACGATCCCGCGTTTCATCCGACATCAGCACATCAACTTCGTCTTTGTCGTATCCATTGTCAACAACTGCGTCAAACGCACATTCCGCACTCGAATTATCTTTGAAAAGTCCTACTACTGTATAATTACCTGTCATTTTTTTCTCCTTGTTCTGTTAGTTTAATAGTTATGGTTTATTTATTTATTTTGCTAATTTGATTTCATTAACATTCAAATAAACCTCTTTTGCATTTTTCATAAAATCACGCTCAGTTTCGGTAAGTTTTCTGAAACGATCATTTGCAACATCGTTAATTTGTTCCATTGTCAATTTTTCAATTGTGCCTGAAACGTTTACCTTTTTGCCCTTATCAATTTTGCCCTGTGATCCGACGGCACGAGCCGCGTTATCGTCGAGCATTACATATAATTCATCGTCGCCCGAACCGATTGTAAATGTGTGCGGTCCGACTATTCGGTTGACTTCTACACCTTCCAAATTCATCTTATGTCCGACGAGAGCTGCTCTGTTTTTTTCTTTTGTAAAAATGGTCAAATCAGATATAGTTTCGCCAACTGTATCGGCATCTTTATTCGTCATTTTTCCGTCAACATCTTTATTATCAACAACATCCTTATCCGCTACTGTTTTATCAGCGTTGTTATCTGTTGCCGTCGTTGCAGTTTCTTTGCCAGGTTTGAATCCAACCGAATTCGCAACCAAAACCGGTTTACCTTCAAATCCTGAAAAGATATTCGGGTCTAAAGTCCAACCGATCTCTTTTTCAACATCTGCCATCACAAATTTCTTCACAACACCCGTAACAGTTGCTACGTCATTAATTACATAAACACGATCATTTGCGTCTGCCAAATTCGGAAACGGTTCGCGTCCGACAATCAAAAGTTCGCCGATGCTCGTTCCGCTGTCCATATTAAATGCTTTTGGACCGTGGATTTCTTCAACATCGCCGCTCACCGTAACGGTTTTTCCGATATACGCATCGGGATTTTCAATGACCATCTGAGCGGTTACGCCGCCCTTGTCTTCGGCAATTTCAGCGGCATCCTTTGCACATCCGAGCAAACCGAAAACCAGGGTCATTATCATAATTAATAATGCGAAACGGCGAATTGTCCGGGTGCCGAGTTTCCGATTTAAAGTTGTCATTATATTTTTATTTTCTTCTGTCATTTTTATTTTCCTCCAATCATAATAAATAAAAAAAAAATTATTTATTGCAAAACCCTTATATTTGCTGATTTGCCTGATGACCTTAAATTAAAATGATTGGATATTTAACTTTTTGTCAAAAATATTTTCTGCGGCATCTGCTCACAGCATTTTTTTAAAATTATTCCTCTCCAAAATAGTTTTTTGCCATCAAAACCGGTTAATATATTACTTGCATATATTTCAATTCTATAAAACCTTCAGGAAAAACGAATCAGTAGTAACACTCAAATAATTTGAGCATTACTACTCAAAAAGGTTGAAAAGCGTGTATAATCATCATTGTTTAATCAACAGAATTTCAACCTTTAGATTTTTAGAAACAGGCGGATGAAATTTCCTCAAAATGAAGGCACGAAAACGCATATTGGTTATTGACGACGAACCGAATCTTCTGCGGGCGGTGGAGGCGGTTTTGCGGGGTGCAGGCTTTAGCGTTACCATAGCCCGCAACAGCAGGGAGGCGTTGTTTGCAATTGCCCGGACATTGCCCGATCTGATCGTCAGCGATATACGGATGCCGGGAATGGACGGCTTTGCACTCGCCCGAAAACTGCGAGCGGCAACGCATACCGCAATTGTGCCGATAATTTTTCTAACCGCTTTAGACGAAACCGAAGACCGCGTCGAAGGATTTCGTGCCGGAGTTGATGTTTATTTAACAAAACCTTTTGAGCCGGATGAACTCGTTGCCGTCATTCGCAACATTTTGAAACGGGTCGAAAATACACACACCACGATTGCCGAAATGGTCGGAACGGAAACGGAAGAAGAAGAAAATAATTTTATCCGTGATGAAGAATTGACCAAAGCCGAATGGCGAATTGCCAAAGAGGTCGCTCTCGGCTCAAGCAATAAAAAAATTGCTGACGACTTAAATCTGAGCATTCGCACCGTCGAAAATCACGTCAGCCGTATTTTAGCCAAGAAAAATTTCACCAGCCGGGTGGACATTGCCCGCTACCTTCTTTCCAAGCAAACTGCCACAAAAAAATCGGCTTGAACTGTATTATTGAGTAGAAACACTCAATTAAAACAGGTATTTTCAATCACTTATTATTAAACTCCTTCGTAGATAATAAAGATAATAGATAAGAAAACATCGAATAGTTTCCGGCAGATACCGAATTTTATGAATATTAAGTCGCTGACAATCCGCACCCGTCTGCTGTTGCTTACGCTCGGTTTGATAATTCCTTTTGTCGTATTGGGATTTTTTAATTTGTGGAATTTTTGGCAGACAAGCCGGACGAATCTCGACGAATCTCTTCACCAACAGGCAAAACTCGCGGCTAAGGCTTTTGAACAAAACATAATTGCCCAGCGTCAGCCCTTATTTATGCTTTCGTCCCTATTGCAAAAGGAGGAAGACAATTTTACGATTCAGGATTATCTTGATTCCGCTGTCAAAACCCGTTCGGAATGGCTCGATTTGCAGGTTCTTGACCGGAACGGCAAGAGTATTTTTTCGCAAAAGGTGAAACAACAGGATCAGCAGGATGATTCGGTGCAAAAGGCAAAAGAGGCGGCGGATCGTGAAAATGATTTTATTATATCCACCGAATTCTCGTTTGAGAAAAACAAAAAAATTCTCTCAATGTCAATGCCGACGGCACAGGAAAATTATATTGTTGCTCAAATAGACGGCATCAGTATCAAAAAGATTCTCGAAAATCTCGAAATGCCGAAGGAAAATCTGATTATCGTTTTTGATAAAAAAAATCGCCTTTTTTATCAAAACCGGGATTTACCGGAAGATATTTCTTTTGAAAAAGAAAATGTTCCCTTGTTTTCCACTTTGCAGAAAAAAGGCGAAGGCGTGGTCGAAATTGAAAATGGTTTTGACGGCGTTTCGAGAGTTTACGGAGTATCAAGTGTTGAATCGGTAAATGCCTTTGTCGCCGTCGGCATACCAACCGCAAAATTCTACGAACCTACTCGACAGCATTTCATCCGGCAGGCACTTATAAGTTTATTACTTGCAGCATTGGCAATCGCAGCGGCAATTTTAATCACCCGAAGCATTACCAAACCAATGAAAGATTTAACCGAAACCGTGAGAAGTTTCGGTGCAGGTAAAACAGATGTGCGGATGAAAAATTTATCGGATGGAATAGTCGGCGAACTCGGTTCAACATTCAATAAAATGGCAGAAAAAATTGTCGAACGCGAGGAAAAATTAAAAGAACTCGACCGCTTAAAATCTGATTTCGTCAACAGCGTTTCACACGAACTCCGCACGCCTCTGACGACGATCAAAACGCTCACTTATGTTTTACGAAATGATAAACTCCCGCTTTCCGAACGAACAGAATATCTTGAAAAGATCACCGAAGAATGCAATCGCCAGATCGAATTTGTCCAGACTCTGCTAAATTTATCACGCATCGAATCGGGTGCATACAAAATTCGCCTGACTCCGACGGATGTTACCGAATCAATCAAAAAGTGTATCGAAAATCATAAACAAACAGCAAAAACCCGTAATTTGAAATTGAATTTCGATCCGCCGCCAAAAAATCTGCCGTTTGCCGAAACCGATGATCGGGCATTATCTATTATCATTTCGAGCCTGATCGAAAATGCCTTGAAATATACACCCGCAGGCGGAGAGATAAATCTTTCGGCGACGGAACAAACGGAAAATATCGTCATTACGATCAGCGACAACGGAAGCGGAATCGCCGAAAGCGACATTCCGCACATTTTTGAAAAATTCTATCGTGGAAAACTACTCGAAAACATAGAATTAGTTCTATCCGCCGAAGAAGAAAACCAACCCTCCAAAGAAGTCTTCGGCATTGGTCTCGGCTTATATTTAGTAGCTAATGTAGCTAAGGAATTGAACACGAAAATTCTGGTCGAGAGTCCGAACAAACAAACTATGCAAGGCACAAAATTCACCTTGCTTCTACCGAAAGAATCGCGTTAAATAACCCGTCATTTTATCAACACATTCGATTTTTCAATCTCTTTGCTTAATTCTTCTTTTTTCTTTTTATCCGAAAATTTTTTGGCTTTCATTAACGATAAACAAAGTTCACGCAACTGGTCAACCGTCTTTAAACGCCTCAAAATCGCTTCTTCGGACATATCAACTTTCTTCATCTTCCAACCTCGCAATGTCTGCTAAATCCTGCGGTCTTCCCGCAAGTTTTTTCATTTTTATCAATCCTTCACGCGATCCGCCGCAAACTGCGTATTCTATTTTGTTTTCTTCCAATGCGGAAATCAGTTGATTTAATTCATCTAAAAGTGTCATCGTCTGCTATTAATTATAAACGAATTTTTATTTTTGCCTTTTTACTATTTTAAACACGCTAGTAAAAGCTATGCACTTTCAGTGCAAGACTTTAGTTGTCCTTCCGCCAAGTCTATGCAAAACTAGCGGAAAGTGAAAGAAAATCGGAAATCATCGCATTCGAC
>JALZKH010000173.1 GCA_030859345.1 Acidobacteriota bacterium
TCAATGCGATAAAACAATTCTATGATAAAATCTTCTGTGGTCACGGCTGAACTCCTTATTTTACAGGTTTTAGCTCCTATAAATTTGAAGCAATTCCGTGACTTTTTCAACTAGCACCAAAGGTTAATAAATATTCAATTTCAAAACCTTTTATTATTATTGTGAAAAATTATTTAGAATAATTAATTTTATTGCCATTGCAATAATTTTTATCGGCAAACTTTTTATCAGATTATAGCAACTATACTAATACTGTTTGGAAATTTACTGCTGTAGTTTCGAGATATATTTTTGAGCGATTTGAGCGATTTGAATAAGATATATCGCTTAAAATATCTGGAAAATAAAAGAAAATGAGCGATTTGAGCGATTTAAGGTTGACAGGGTGAATGTTTTGGGTTATGTTTATTACATCTAGGTTTCATATTTAGGCAAATACTTTATCAAAGGGAAGGTGAAAAAAAATGGGACAAATAGCATATTCGACATTTGCAAACAGAACGCCATTACACCAGCGTGTGGCGGCAAGACTGCAGGCACAGGTTAGTTGGGAAGATGAAGCGAGCAAGGAGCGGATTTCGATTCTGGGAACAACTGAAAATGTAGGAGAAACTTCTGCATTGGTCAATTTAGATATTCTTCCGCACGTGGGCAGTAGCGTGAAGATACGTCTGATGGATGAAAATAAAACGATAATCGAAACTTCGGCGGAAGTTATCAGGGTTGAACGCGATCCGGGAAAACCGCAAGTGGCTCTTAATATAATTGAGAATTTGAAGAAATGGAAGGATAAGGCGATAACCTCCGCACAGGATTGGGCGACAAGAGATAAGCTCAATTATGAAGATGACGGCTGGCTGAATTAGAATTATAAATTAGGGACGAGTGAAAAAGGGACAAGGGACGAGAGAAAACATTTATTATTCTCTCGTCCCTTGTTCCTTGTCCCTCATCACTTTCTGATTTAATATATGCTTTTTTCAAATAAGCAAACGAAGTTTTCGCTAAAGGCATCTTTATAAACAATGAAAAAGATTATTATTTTCGCCATTATATTATTTACTTTCAATTCGGTTTTTGCACAGACGGCAAAACCTTTGACACAAGCCGAATATGTCAAAATGTTATACGCTTCGGAAAGAGATTCGAGCAAGAAAGACGAACTCATCGAAGCGATTCGCCGACGCGGGATTGATTTTGAATTGACCAGCGGTCTGCGTAGTTTGACAGCAACAAAAGGTCGCAATGATGCGGAACTTAAACGCACTGTCGAAGAAGCGAACAGGCGACGCGAGAATCCAAATGTCGGGCAGCTTCCAAATGCGGGAGAAGTCGCCAAACTTTTGAGTGAAACCCGACAAAATACTTTGGCGGCAGTTGAAGAAATGCCCGATTTTGTTGTTAAACAAAGAATCAAGCGTTCAGCGGCTTATGCGGGAACAAATAATTTTAAGAGTTTAGACCGTTTAATCGTCGCCGTCAGTTATCGTGCAAGCGGTCAGGAAGAATATAAACTTCTGTCGAAAAACGGTATTCAGGAAAGTAATCCGCAGTCGAAGCAGAGTTACAGCGAAGTTGGCGGAACAAGTTCAACGGGAGAATTTGTCAGCATTTTATCAACGATTTTTAAGCGGGAAAGCGATACGAAATTTGAAGTGGTTGATACGGATACCGTTTTAGACAGACCGGCGGTAGTTTTCGATTTTTCTATTGAAAGAGATAAAGCCAAACAAAAAATCACTTCATTCGGTTATATTTCCGATTCGACGATTACGGGAATGAAGGGAAGAATCTGGATTGACCGTAAGAAATTTCGCGTTTTGAAAATCGAGAGTATCGCAACGGAAATTCCGACCGATTTTCCCGTTCGCACCGCAAGCCGGACAATCAATTATGAATGGGCGAAAATTAATGATGAAATGTATCTTTTGCCGTCTTTATCGGATGTTCGTCTGACATTTCGCCAAGGTCGTGAAGTTTTTGAATCACGCAATTTGATACAGTTCAAGGATTATCAAAAATTCGGTTCGGAAGTTATTATTCTTGACGATGATGATTCGGATATTCCAACCGAAGTTAATACAAAAATGCAGGAAGATTCACCTGATGAAGATAATTTGAAGTAGATTTTTTATTTTATACAGAAAAGCCGAACCAGATCAAAAGAGCGGGAACGATCAGCCAGAGCAAACCTTTTATAAAGAAAAACAAAAAACCCGCAAAGCCGAAGCGTTTAATCCATTTAGCGAAAGGAGATTTTTTTTCGTTGCTTTCCAATTCCTGCATGACAATTATAAAAATAACTTTTTGCGATTGTCTTTGCAAATTTGAAAATATAAGATTTGTTAAGTTTTTCGCAAAACAAATCTTAAAAGTTCAAAATATAAAAACGCTTTGCTCGAACTCATAAAATTAGACAATACAATCAAACTCGACATACGCTACGCCCGCAAAGATAATTTTGTCGGTCGTCCTGTTTACGAAGAAGCCCGTGCCTTCTTGCAACCCGTCGCCGCAAATTCACTCGTCCGTGTTCATCAAAAACTCAAAAAACAAAATTTAGGTTTAATAATTTTCGACGGTTATCGTCCGTGGACGGTGACAAAACTTTTTTGGGAAGTCGTCCGTGAAGATCAGAAAAAATTCGTCGCCGATCCTGTAATCGGTTCAAAACACAATCGCGGTTGTGCGGTGGATTTGAGTATGTTTGAAATAAATACGGGAAACTTGGTCGAAATGCCTTCGGATTTTGATGAATTTAATGAAAAGGCTTCGCCCGATTATAAATGCGGAACGAATATTGAAACTGCAAATCGTGATTTATTACGCGAGATGATGGAATCGGAAGATTTTATCGTCAATCCGAAAGAATGGTGGCATTTCGATCATAAAGACTGGAAGCAATATGAGATTTATGATATTCCGTTTTCGGAATTTGATAAGTGAAAAATTCAAACAGGATGGACAGGATAGACAAGATAAGTTTTAAGCAATAACGAATCAAATCTTCCTTAGATTCTACTTTGCGACTTATGCTCTTTTGCGGGAAATTTCTTTTACACTAAGAAATATTTCCCGCAAAGACGCAAAGCACGCAAAGAAAGATTTATAAGTTGTCAATTTAATTTGAATGCTTATTAAGCAAATAAACTTATCCTGCAAATCCTGTCCATCCTGTTTAATTATCCATTAGACAAATTAATCATCGGTAATCATATTGCCTTCCGTGTCCAGATAGCGAATCGCCCAACCGTCAATATCTTTTAGCTTAGGCTCAATCACTTTTCTGTCGCCGACAATCAGAATCGCCATTTTGTCGGGAGTTAAGTATTTGTTTGCAACACGATTAACATCTTTCAGATTCACCGAATTTATCTTCATTAAATAATCGTTGAAATAACTGTCGGGCAAATCGTAAATAACCAAATCTGCAAGTTGATTGGAAATTTGTCCGACGGTTTCCATTGTTCTCGGAAAACGTCTGATGATACTTTGTTTGTTGTAATCGAGTTCGTCTTCGGTAACGGGCATTGCTCCGCGAATTCCGTTGAGTTCTTTTATAAATTCAACCACGGATTCTTTCGTGAATTTTGTTTGAACTCCGGCAGAAGCAGTAAATGGACCCGCACCGCGACGTATTGAAAATCCGCTTCTTGCTCCGTAGGTATAACCTTTGTCTTCACGCAGATTCATATTTAAGCGAGCCGAAAATTGTCCGCCTAAAATCGAATTCATAACCTGCAGCGGAACATAATCGGGGTTATCACGCGAAACGCCAACCTGTCCGACCTGCACGATACTCTGAGCCGCACCCGGTTTATCCACGATGTAAATTCCCGGTTTGTCGAATTGATTCGGTTTTAAAATGTTGACATCGGGAACTTTTGCGGATTTCCAGTTTGCAAAAGCCTTTTCAAGTTTCGGTAATAAAGTTTTTGAATCAACATCGCCGACAACGATTAAAGTTGAATTATTCGGGCGATAATAAGTTTCATAAAACTTGACCAAATCGTCGCGTTTGATGTTTTTGACCGAATTTTCATCGCCGCCTAACGATTTTCCATACGGATGTTTTTCGCCGTAGAGCAATTTGCTGTAAGCAACCGCCGCAATCGCATCCGGATTGTCTTTACGCTGCAAAAATCCGATCAAGGTACGTTTGCGGGCTGTTTCAAGTTCACTTTCGGGGAAAACAGGATTAACGATAACATCCGCATAAAGATTTAATGCCGTGTCGAGATGTTTGGTCAAAGTCTGCATTACGGCGTTGGTCGAATCCCAATCCGAACCTGCACCGATATTTGCACCGATAGCTTGCTGCTCGTTGGCAATTTCGGTTGCCGTGCGTGTTTTTGTGCCGGATTCGAGCAGACTTGCCGTAAACGAAGCTAAACCTTCTTTATTATCGGGATTTGCCGTTCCACCCGTATTCATTACCATATTCATTGAAACAATCGGCAATTCTTTCTGCGGAACTATCCAAACATCCATTCCGTTTGAAAGTTTTTTCTTTTCAATTGCGGGAATCGTAAATTTGGGATTTGCTTCGGTTTTCGGTAGATTTTTTGTGTAATCCGTTTGAGATTTCGATTTCTTTTCTTCCATTTCTTCATCTTCATCAGAATTTGAAGTCGGTTTATTAGCCGCCGTATTTGTCGGAGCACCTTGTTTTTTGCCCGGAACAAAACTCATTACGAGGCGGTTTTCATTCAAATATTCTTTCGCAACTCTTTGAACATCCGCCGGTGTAACTTTGCGGTATTCATCCAATTGCTGCTGGAAAAAGTCGGGTTTACCGAAAAATGTTGCGTTGCTGTTTAATGAATCAGCCTTGCCAAGAATGGTTTGCAGACCGAAAACGAATTGTGATTCGACACCGTTTTTCGCTCGTGCCAGTTCTTCCATCGAAGGTGCTTCTTTTTTAATGCGTTCGATCTCAGCATTGATTTCTTTTTCGATAACATCAAGCGATTTTCCGGGGCGAGCCGTTGCGGTAACAACGAAATTTCCGCCGATCTCGCGGGTTGAATTTGAAGCACCGATATTTTGGACTAATTCTTTGTCATAAACCAAATTGCTTTGCAGACGCGAGCCGCGTCCTGAAGATAAAATTGACGAAAGCATATCGAGTGCCGCTTCATCTTTGTCCATACGCGGAACGGAATGCCAGACCATATAGCGACGCGGCAGGCGAACGTCGTCTTCATATTCCTTACGCATTTCGCCTTTTAATTCCGGCTTTTTCGGATTCGGGCGGACAATTTCACCGCCTTTTTTGATTCCGCCGAAATACTTTTCAACCCATTTCATCGCCTGTTTTTCGTCAAAATCTCCGGCAATCACGAGCGAAGCATTATTCGGTGCGTAATACTTGCGAAAAAATGACTGCACATCTTCCATCGAAGCAGCGGAAAGATCTTCAAGCGAACCGATTGTCGTCCAGTGATATGGATGATCGCTCGGATAAATCAAAGCCGAAATTTTTTCAGAAGCCGTTCCGTATGGCTGATTGTCATAACGCTGACGGCGTTCATTTTTTACAACATCGCGTTGGTTATCGAGTTTTTCCATCGTCATCGCATCAAGCAATCCGCCCATTCGATCCGACTCCATAAACAAAGCGAGTTCCAAAAAGTTCGACGGCACGACTTCATAATAATTTGTGCGATCTGGGTTGGTCGAACCGTTAATGTTCGCACCCGCTTTTTGCAGAGGTCCGAAATATTCATCGTTGTAATTTTTCGAGCCTTGAAACATCATATGTTCAAACAGATGTGCAAAACCCGTTCTGCCCGGCACTTCGTTTTTTGAACCGACGTGATACCAGACGTTGACGGCGACAATCGGCGTGGACTTATCCCGGTGCATAATCACACGCAAGCCGTTTTTCAATTTATACTCTTTATAATTGATCTTCGGTAAATTGTCGCCCTTTTGTGCTGAAACAAATGTTGTCATAAGTAATGTTAATATAGCTAAAAAGACAAATGTTCGCTTGAAATTCATCATTTACTCCTTTTAATTTTTTGAAAATTAATAAATTGTAGATTTTTGTTGACTAGTATTAGATTGTAGATAGAAAATAGTGAATTGTAAATAGATGATAAATCAACTTTATTTACAATTCACTATTTTCTCTCGTTGCTGTTAAAAGAATTTGGATACTAAATATGTCAAGATTTTCAGTAAATTCTCCATTTCTAACTCTCAATTCTCAATTATATTGTCAGTATTCTTACCTTAAAACTCACAATATAATTGAAAGTTGAAAATTGATATTTGAGAATTGCCGTAATTTTTATTTGAAGAATATTTCCAGCTAAGATGCTTTTTAGAAGCAGCAAATTTTTTATATTTAATTCACTATCTTAAACTTTTGCGACGGCAACTATTTTCTCTTGTTTTGAAACTACAACTCCGCCCGGTTTTTCAACCGTTACGGCAAATTGCTTCGGTTTTTTGACCTCAACGCCCGTGTTTATCGGGAGAACAACTTCGCCGTCTTCGTTAACGTTAAAAGTTCCGCCGCTGATCGGTGTTTTTTCGCCCTGTGTTTCATCAAAAATCCACAATTGATAAGTTTCTTTGGTCGGATCATTAACGGGCAATCCGCGAAAGGTCGTAAAGCCTTTTTGTTCGGCATTGCTCCAGACTATTTCACCCGATAGATTTTCGCCTTCCTTCGGTGAACTCCAGTTTCTCTTAACTACATCTTCAGCAGAAGCGAGTAACTGTTGTTTTTGTTCGGCTACGGTCGGCTCTTTTTCAACTACTGTTGGCTGTTTTTCTACAACAACTTCTTTTTCCGGTTGTATTCTGGTCATCCAGATATTTGCGATCAAAACGATGCAGGCTGCCGCCGCAGCTCCCCAACCGAGCCACTGCATAAACGAAAATCCCGGCTGATCAACTGAGGCAATATCATTTATAGTTCCCTGCAACGGTTTAAGATTTTCACCGGCGGAATCATAATTATTTTCAGATTCCTTTGACCTTTCTTCTGCTTTAATTTCCTGTGGAAAATACTCGTTTGCCTGAACTGCAATTTTCGACTGAAGCGATTCGGGCATAGTTTCAAGCGATTTAATATTGCTCAAACTGATTGCCGAAACTGTAAGATCAAAGGAATTATCATCAGCAAATTCGGGGAATTCGCGTTTTAAGTTTTCCAGTTCGCTTAATTCTTCCCGGTTTAATCCAAAGATCGCCTGATCGGCTAGGAGTTCCAGCAATCTTTCTTTTTGTATTTCATTATTCATTTATGCTGATACCTCCTTTTCAGGTTCAAAACCTTTATTTTTTAATGCTTCTCTGACTTCTATCAAACCGCGTCGGGCGTGAGTTTTAACCGTACCGAGCGGCATTTTCAAAGCGTCTGAAATTTCCTGATGCGAAAAACCCTGCACGATTGAAAGATGCAGAACCTTCTGCTGTTCGGGACGCAAATCTCTCATCGCTTCTGCCGCTTGGTTGGCTTCGATGTTTGTCTGCATCGTTTTATCTTCGTTTTCCGAAGGCTCAACCAAAATATCTTCAAATGAATCAATGTGAGGTTGACGGGATGTTTTTCTCAGGCGATCTATCAAACGCCGACGTGCAATCATCGCAATATAAGTGGTTTCCGATGACTTTGAATCATCAAATCTCTCAGCGGTTTTCCATATATCTATGAAGATTTCCTGCACCGCATCTTCCGCTTCATTAACATTCGCCAGCATCCGCCGGGCAAGAGACCAGACCAATCCGCCGTATGTATTCAGACATTCCTGAACAGCAGTCTTATCTCCCGAAGCAATACGTTGTAAAATCGTTTCAGTCACTAATTTCCTTTTTTGTTTCTAAGTTCCTTTCAATAGAATATCATTTTATATTAAATCAAGAAACCGTCTGATGAAAATTCGACTGCCTAAGAACATAATAATTCGTCGTCTTTTGCTTTTTTGATTTGCCGGGGAAATAAGCACAGATTATATTTATTCCGTATAAATGGTTTTATGTGAAATAATTTTAATTAAGAGATTTAATTGTCAAAAAACTAAATAAAACTAAATGTTAAAATAATTTATTTTTATTTCCCCCTTTGCTCGCAGTCATTAAATATAAAACAAACTTTTTATCTTTGCCTTACATGTTTGATATTCGGGAAATTTATCGGATTGGATTTAAATCGGATTTAAAAAGATTAAAACTTTTAACGGATTAAAAATTAGCGACGATCTATATTCGACGAATGCGATGATTTAACTGAGTTGTTTTTTGGCGAAGAATTTTGAAATCAGAAAAATAATCAGGAGAGTAAAAGTAGTTACGGCGGAGAGCAGGCAGAATTGACAAAAAGCCCCGATAACAAACGCTTGCAGATAAATAAGCCACGCCGTAAAAAATGCCATCACGACAACTAAAACCCCAAAAATATCCCACATCCTGCGATTACCGTAAATCGTTAAAACCGCCAGACTAAACACTGCAAAATAAGCAACTGCACCGAAAGCCGCCGTCGGAATGCCGAAAATCTCAGCGTATGAACTTTTCAAAACCTGTTCGCAGCCTTCTATGATGCTGCACGGAACATTTTTGTCGGTAAAATGTTTAGCGGTTAAATAAGCCGAATCCAATAAACCTAATAATGAAACGACAGCCGCAAAAATAGCAGGTTTTGCGACTGTGTTTGATTTTGCAGTTGTTTCGGAATTACTCATTTATTTGTTGGATGCGTCGGGTTTTGTATCTTCTTTTGTACCCTCTTCAGAAGACATATTTTTGTTATCTGATGCTTTACTGTCCGATGCACGTTGGGTGGTTTGATTTGGTTGCCCGAACTTTGCCAGTTCGGCATCAATCAACTGCTCCATTTCGGAAACCTCGCGTTGTTCGGATGGGATCGGTCTTCCGTTGATAAGAATCGTCGGAGTTGATCTGATGTTCAATGAACTTCCACGCTCAATATCAAAATCAACTCTCTGTTTTGCCTGCACTCCAAGAATATCGTTGTTGAATTTTTCAACATCCAAACCGATTCTCTTGGCGTAATCGGAAAACTGTTCACGCGGGTTTTCCAAGTTTGACCATTGAGTTTGATTTCTAAAAAGCAAATCCTGCATCTGCCAGAATTTTCCCTGCAAGCCCGCCGCTTCCGCTGCGACCGCCGCCGCGTAAGCATTTTTGTGAACTGTGATAAGCGGATAATTACGGAAAACAAATTTAACACGATTCCCGTATTTAGCACTTATCTCGTTCATTTTCGGGTGCATAGAAGCACAGGTCGGACATTGAAAATCCGCAAACTCCTCAACCAAAACCGGAGAATTTGCCGCACCTTTAAAATGTGCCGGAGTCGCTCCCTGCGGAGCTTTGTCATAATTCGGTAGTTTGGTATCCTGCGGTTGTCCATTATTTGAAGCTGCCGTATTGTTTTGAGCCGTTTCTTTTTCGCCCGATTGTGAAATCCACCAGATTCCGACAATCGTTGCCAGAAAGATAAGTCCAATAATTATGAACGGCGTTACGCCGCTGCCTGTTTCTTTTTTTACTGTTATTTTTTCGTTTGCCATTTTTTTATTAATTATTTTTATTCCCTGCAAATAAATGCGAAAATGAAATTTAATCACTTTATTTGCGGATAAAATTCTCTTTCTTAGCTTAAAACTTTCCGACGCTTTTTGCCAACCTTCCGCTCTTCTAAAATTTCGATGGTTTCTTTTACTTTTGTATAAATTCCATCTGCATCAAGTCCATATTTTGCAAGCAGCAATTTCGGGTCGCCGTGCGTGATGATTCTGTCGGGAACGCCCATTCGCACGACTTTTATGCTGTCAAGCATTCCGTTTTCTTCCAACAGTTCCATCACCGCCGAACCGAATCCGCCGGCTAAATATGCTTCTTCAACGGTTACGATAATTCGGTTTGTTTGTGCCAGCATCAGAATTAATTCCGAATCTAGCGGTTTTACAAAACGTGCATTGATAACTGTTGCATCAATGTTATCTTTTTCTAGTTCGTCCGCCGCTTCGAGTGCGGGATAAACCATCGAACCGTAAGCCAGAATCGCAATTTCGTTGCCTTCTTTTAATATTTCCGCTTTACCGATTTCCAACAATTCGGGCGGATTTGAAATATCTACGCCGATGCCCGCACCACGCGGATAACGAATCGCCGTCGGACCTTCGTGTTCGATTGCGGTCAAAAGCATATTTCGCATTTCCTTTTCATCTTTCGGAGCCATCAAGGTCATATTCGGATAGCCGCGAAAATATGCAATGTCGAGTAATCCGTGATGCGTCGGACCGTCCGCACCGACGATTCCGGCTCTGTCCATTGCAAAAGTTACATTCAAATTCTGCAAAGCGACATCGTGAATTACTTGGTCAAAACCGCGTTGCAAAAATGTCGAATAAATCGCCGCGACGGGTTTTAAACCTTCCGTTGCCATCCCTGCACAAAATGTTACGGCGTGTTGCTCGGCAATTCCGACATCAAACGAGCGTTCGGGAAACTCCTTTAAAATTTGGTCAACTCCAGTTCCATCGGGCATTGCAGCGGTCAAAGCAACGATTTTCTCATCATTTTCCATCAGTTCACACATCGTTTGACCGAAAACTTTTGTATAAGTCGGTGGCGTTGGTGTGGAACTTTGTTTTTTGATGGCTTTGCCCGTTTTCAGATCAAACGGACCTGTCGCGTGCCAAGCGTAATAATTTTCTTCTCTCGATGGATAACCTTTTCCTTTTTTCGTCAAAGCGTGAACAATGACGGGACCGTCCTTTATTTTCTTGGCTTCTTCCAATGCACGAACCATCGCGGGAACATTGTGTCCGTCAACGTAGCCGATATATTTGAAACCCAGTTCATTGACCAAAGCACCGGGCAGAACCGCCGCCGCAATCGCATCTTTAAATGATTTTGCTGCTTTGCGAAGTTGTCCGCCGACTCCCGGAACGCTTTCCAGTGTGTCGCCGACCCCTTCCTTTAAATGATGATAACTTTGTGCTTCCTTGATACGATTTAAATAACCCGTCAAAGCACCAACCGCCGGAGCAATGGACATATCGTTATCATTTAAAATCACGATCAAACGCGATTTCAAATGTCCTGCCTGATTTAATGCTTCCATCGCCATTCCACCCGCTAAGCTGGAATCGCCGATCAAAGCACAGACGTGAAAATCTTCGCCTTGTGTATCGCGGGCAATTGCCATTCCGAGTGCCGCCGAAAGTGAAGTTGAAGCGTGTCCCGCACCGAATGTGTCGTATTCCGATTCATCACGCCTTAAAAACGGACTCAAACCGCCGTATTGTTTGATCGTATTCATTTCATCGCGTCTGCCCGTCAAAATCTTGTGAGCATAAGCCTGATGTCCGACATCCCAAACCAAACGATCTTTCGGCGTGTCCAACGCATAGTGCATTGCCACCGCGAGTTCAACTGCACCTAAGCTAGCTCCCGTGTGTCCGCCGATGCGTGAGCAGGTTTCTAAAATAAACTGCCGCACTTCATCTGCAACTTCTTGTAAATCTTCAACTTTAAGTTGCCGCAAATCGGCAGGTGAATTTATTTCCGATAAAAATCTCATAATCTGTTAATTTGGATAATTTCCCCAAACTACGCATTTTATATTGCCGTTTCTTAAATGTTAAATGAGAAATCGCATTTTAATGAAGAAACCCGCACGAAGCAAGGCTGCAGTAGATGCCGAGTATCTTACACTTTACAAATAACACAGATTAAAATTAAATGTATTCTATCTTAATGACTGATGTTACGCGATATTAATTTCATTCAATTTATATAAGCTCGATCTGTTAAGAAAATAGTTTGCTTTGTCGAAACGCAGACGACTCGCCCCTTGTTCCGACTAAAAAAACTTATTCTATAAAATCGCGTAAGGTAAGTTAATGATTTAAATACACCCTTACTTCGTGCGGGTTTCTGCACTTACCTTAACTTATAAATTTTCTTCGACCAAAACACTGTTCTAAACGTCTAAGTAAACAGATAGTCAAAAAATCTAAAATTTACAATTTAAAGAGGTATTCAAAAATTATGTTAACGGCACGAAAGTTTTTATCAATAGTTACAGTAGCGATTGCAGTTTTTGCATTCAGCACATTTACATCGGCTCAGAATACGACCAATAACGAGCAGGTTTCTCCAACAGAGAAAAAAGAAGGCAAGTTTGGACGCAAAGAAATGCGTGGAAAAGAAGGTAAACGCGGAATGCGTGACGGACGCGGTGGACGCGGAATGATGCGTGGACTTCGCGGATTGGATTTGACCGATGCTCAAAAACAGCAGATCAAATCTCTGCACGAAAGCAATAAAGCTGCTCATCAGGCACAACGCGAAGAAATGCGTTCATTGATGATGAAAAAACGCGACGGTTCTTTGACCGAAGCAGATCAGACAAGATTTCAGGCACTAAGAGAGCAGGCAAAGGCTTCACGGGAACAAATACATAATTCTGTTCTTGCACTTCTGACACCCGAACAGGTTCAAAAACTCGAAGCCCAAAAAGCTGAACACAAAAAGCGTATGGAAGAACGGAAACAACGCCGTCAGGAAAGAAGACAAAATTCCCCGCAACAAGACAATTAATTTTATCGGTAAAAATTAGTTGATTTTCTTACGTTAGAGAAAAAGAGCGTGATTTATCTCACGCTCTTTTCTATTTAATTTGTATTTTTCTGATAAATTCAGGCAAGTATGATTGTATTTCGTCTCGGATTTTTCTAAATGCTTCCACTCTGGTTTCCTCGTCTCCAACAGTATCCGCCGGGTCTTCAAATGAATGATGGATGATTTTGGTTTGTGCGGGAAAATAAGGACAATTTTCTTTGGCATTGTCGCAAACCGTTAAAATAAAATCTATTTTTTTATGTTCGAATTCATCAATTGATTTTGAGCGGTTATCTGAAATATCAATGTTTAATTCTTTCAATGCTTTGATTGCTTCGGGACGCACAATACTCGGTTTTATTCCCGCACTATAAATATCATATTTGCCTTGACAGATATGTTTTAACAGACCTTCAGCCATCTGTGAGCGGGCGGAATTTCCCGTGCATAAAACCAATATACTTTTTTTCTCAAACATCTAAAATTTCCTCATTCTCTTCTTTTAATAACCAGCTAAACACAAAAAGTGCCAAAAATGCTCCGATTATTTGAGCAATTAAAAACATCGGAACATTCTGCGGCATAATTCCCGCAAAAGTGTTCGATGCCGAACGTGCCAATGTTACAGCGGGATTAGCAAATGAGGTTGAACTCGTAAACCAATAAGCCGCCGTTATATAAGTTGCAACCATCACCGCAATTTTATCCGGGCGAAATTTTATCCCGCATTGAATGACGGCGATCAAGCCGAAAGTTGCGACAAGTTCCGCCAAAAACTGCGAACCGCCCGTCCGGATTTTTGTTGCTGTTGAATAGAGGGGAAGTTCAAACATAAGATTTGCTAAACCGACCCCGACAAATGCTCCCAAAATCTGTGCAATCAAATAATAAATGCTTTCCCGCCAGCCAATCGCACCGCGAACCATTTCCGTCAAAGTTACCGCCGGATTAAAATGAGCCCCGGAAATATCTATTAAACTCCAGATCAAAAATGCCAATCCCGCACCCGTCGCAATCGTATTGGCAAGTAAAGCAACTGCCGCATTTCCATTTGCCAAATTTTCGCCCATTATCCCAGAGCCGACGACAACCGCTAATAAACCTGCTGTTCCGATAAATTCTGCTGTAAATTTTCTTGCCAAATTCATTAAATTTTATTCAAGGCGTTTTCCAAATCCCGAATCAAATCTTCTTTGTCTTCGATTCCAACCGAAAACCTTATCAAGCCATCCGAAATTCCTGCTTTTTCGCGTTCTTCTTTTGAGAGCGTCGCGTGTGTCATCGAAGCGGAATGCTGAACAATAGATTCGACTCCGCCAAGTGAAGTGGCAATCGAACATATTTCTAAATTGTTTATAAAAGTCTTTCCTTCTTCGATTCCGCCGACATCAAAAGAAATCATTCCGCCGAAACCCCGCATTTGTTTTCTGGCAATTTCTTTGTTCTTGTGCGATTCCAAATTTGGGTAAAAAACTTCTTTTACCTTTATATGATTCTGTAACATATTCGCTATAGCATATGCGTTTTTGTTATGTTGTTTCATACGCAACGCCAGAGTCTTAATTCCCCGCAAAACCAGCCAGGCAACCTGCGGAGCAATCCCGCCGCCGAATAATTTCACACCTTTTTTGTAGATTTCATCTATTATTTCGTTACTTCCAACCAAAATTCCCGCCGAAAGGTCGCTGTGTCCGCCGAGATATTTTGTCGCCGAGTGCATCACAACATCAACTCCAAAATCAATCGGATTCTGATTAAACGGCGAAGCAAAAGTATTGTCGGCAACAGTCAAAATATTATTAGCTTTTGCAACTTCTACGACTGCGGAAATATCGGTAATATTCAAACGCGGATTTGAAGGAGTTTCGATCCAAAGCATACGGGTTTCGGGACGAATCGCATTTTCATAATTCACTGCATCCGTTGCATCAACATAAGTTATATCTATTCCCAAGGTTTCCGAAATATTCTGAAAAAATATTGAACTCGTTGAATACATCGAATCAAGTGCAACGATATGTTCACCCGTTTTGACAAGACTCAAAACTGCAGCCGAGATCGCTGCCATTCCCGATGCAAAGGCAATAGCCGCTTCACCATTTTCAAGTTCGGCAACCGCTTTTTCCAAAGCCTCTTGTGTCGGATTTCCGAGCCGCCCGTAAAAATATCCGTGTTTTTCATAATTATGAATTGCCTTTCCTTCGTCGGCATTTTCAAAGGCATAAGTCGAGGCATTGTAGATCGGAACTGACAATGCCCCGTGATGTTCGCTCGTATCTTCACCTGCGTGAACAGCTTTTGTAAAAAATGATTTGTTGTCGCTCATATAAATTATTTAACAACAACTCGTCGAATTTGGCGAACCGCCGCTATCAACTGTTTGAGGCAGAGGCTTGCAGCAAGTTGCTGATTCATTGTTCACACTCTCAACGTCTTTTAAAACCGTGAAAACTTCCCAACTATTTCCATCGGGATCAGATGCCCAAACTTTATCTTGCAAAGCGTAGCAGCATTCCGTTCCCATTTCATTGAGTGTTAATAAACCGTTTTCCCGCCAACGCTGGCTGACAATTTCAACCGCTTCGGTTGATTCAACTTGAACGCCTAAATGTGAAAGCGAACCGCCTTTTTCAACTTTTTTTTGATTCATAGTCAAATTCAAAGGGGGATCAGCAACATCAAATTTTGCATAATCCGACTTGATTTTTACAGGCTCAACGCCTAACATTTTTTTGTAAAACTCGATGCTTTTTTCAACATCCGTTACATTTAACGAGATATGTGTTTTCATTTTCTTACTCCTGTTTTTAATTTCATAAATTTCATATACGTTTGAACATATATGTCAAAATGAATATATTCCGAATAAAATATAAAGTCAAGACAAAAACAAATAATTTTGTTAAAATACAAATATGAACCTCGACAAAAATCTTTCGAAGATGGAAAATCTTTATATGGCTCTATCGGATCAAACCCGTCTGCGGCTTTTGAATTTGATGCGGGAAGATGAAATTTGTGTATGTTTTTTTACTGAAGTATTAGATGAGAGTCAGCCGAAGATTTCAAGACATCTGGCGTATTTGAGAAAAGCCGAATTAGTTGAAACCAGACGCGAGGGAAAATGGATGCACTACCGGATAAAATTTCCCGAAAATGCGTTTGCGAGAGAAGTTTTATATGACACGCTGGAATGGTTAAAATCGCAGGAGGATATGCAGAAAGAATATGAAAGTCTGATCGATGCTTGCTGTTCTTTGAATGTACCGACAACCATTGCAAAAGCTCCAAAACCCGAGGCAATTATTGAGGCAAATACCGAGATTGAAACGAAACAGGAGATCGAAACTTATTTATTGTAAATTTGATTTTTGAGCAGCCGGATAAGGACAATGCCGGCAGCCGTTTCCGCAGCAATAACCGCGTTTTGTTAAAAAATGTCCGGTCAGAACCATTAATCCCTTATCGAAATAATAATCAACTCCTTCAACAAATTTCTGTCGGGTTTTTTCTGTTTCTTTTTCTTTAATTTCTTTCATATAAAGCGAGAAATTCTTTGTTTCCCCCGGCACCTAAAATTGGCGATTCGCACAATCCCGAAACTTTTAATTTCAAAGTTTCAGCAAATTTATTTATATTTTTTATAACCTGTTTGTGCTTACCTGAATCTTTTACTATTCCGCCTGCTCCAACTTCGCCTTTTTTGACTTCAAACTGCGGCTTAATAAGTATGATAATCCTGCCCTTTTCCTTCAAAAGCGGAATCAAAACAGGTAGAATTTTTGTAACCGAAATAAAAGAAACATCCATCACGATTAAATCAAATTTTTCCTTAAAATCCTCCATTTTTAGATAACGGGCATTTGTATTTTCACGCACTTCAACTCTCTCATCATTTCTAATTTTCCAATTAAGTTGGTTTGTACCAACATCAATTGCATAAACTTTTTTCGCACCGTTTTGCAAAAGACAATCGGTAAAACCGCCTGTCGAAGAACCGACATCCAAACAAATATATTTGCTTACTCGTATATGAAATTCATCTAAAGCCTTTTCGACTTTTAGTCCGCCGCGTCCGACATATTTTATTTCTTTAGATTTTCCTTTTATACGAATATTATCATCAGCTGAAAACATTTCAGATGATTTTTCAACTCTTTTTTCATTAACTAAAACAACACCTGCCATAACCAACGCTTTTGCTTTTGCGATAGATTCTACCAAATTCTGTTTAACTAAAAGCTTATCTATACGTTGCTTTTTCATAAGAAATTTTGCCACAGAGAATTCAGTTACTGTATATTTTTTATTGTTCGATGCTGTCGGCTTCAAACCTTTCGAGTTCCTCATCTTCCGTTACATAATAAATTTGAATCGGGCGGCAGCAGACCTCGCAATCTTCGATATAAGTTTGTTCATCAACCGACAAATCCAAAACCATCGAAATATTTTGCCAGCAATACGGACAGATAAAAAAATGTTCGATTTCCATTAAGTTTCTCTTATGAAAGATACGGTTTATATTTCAAGTTTCAAGTGCTATTCTCAAGATATAATTTAGCAGAATAGAAACACAAATGAAATTCTCGAAATTCGCAAAATTCACTTGGTTTGTCCTTGCTTATAATATACTTGTTGTAATCTGGGGGGTCTTTTTGCGGGCTTCAAAATCCGGCGACGGGTGCGGACAGTATTGGCTGACGTGCCACAATGAAGTTATTCCGACTGCTCCGCAGTTAAAAACCGTTATCGAATTTTCTCACCGTCTGATGAGCGGATTGGATTTTTTGATTGTTCTCGGTTTAATGATTTGGGTTTTGAGAAAATATGCAAAAGGCGAGCAAATCAGGAAATTCGCAGTAATTTCATTCATCTTTATAATCACCGAAGCACTTATCGGTGCTGGATTAGTTTTAACAGGAAACACGGCAGAAGCGAATACAGCGGCTCGTCCGTTTTGGGCAATCGGACATCTGCTTAATACCTTTATTTTGGTGGGTTCATTGAGTTTAACGGCTTGGTTGGCAAGCGGCGGAAATGAATTTACGCTTAAAAACAAAGGTAAATATTTGTGGATTCTGGCGTTGGGAATCGTCGGATTTATATTGGTCGGAGCAAGCGGTTCGCTGGCGGCATTATCCTCAATGCTTTATGAAACGCAATCTTTAACGGAAGGATTACAGCAGGATTTTGCAGGTTCCTCGCCGCTTTTATTACGTTTGCGAATCAGCCATCCGATACTTTCTATTTTGGTTGGAATTTCAATAGTTTTCCTCGCGGGTTGGCTGAAAACTAAAGCGGAAGGAAATTTATGGCTTCAGCGGTTTTCAAATATTTTAACTGTTTTGGTTTTAGTCCAACTTTGCTTCGGGGCTTTAACACTTTTTATGCTGGCACCGATTTTGATGCAGCTTGGGCATCTTTTGTTAGCTGATTTAATGTGGATTTCGTTCGTGCTGATGTGGGCGGCATTTTTGGGAAGGACGGAATTATACTGAAAAATATTGATTCCGAAATTATTTATCCGACTATTTTGCCTGATTTGAGTGAGATAATAAAGCGGCTTTTATTTCCTTTATCATCATAGATTTCTACCGGAACTGAAACTGAAGGCGAAGAAATCTGGATGTGGAAAGTTCCGTCGGCTGAAGCAAAAGTTTCGCGTCCTAAAACCCGAACCGTTGCACCCGGTTTCGTATTTCCGCTAATAATATAAACTTTACCGCCGACATTTTCGACATTCCAATCGGCGGCAGCAATTTTTGCTCCCTGCTGATTTTTTATGACCGTAAATTTAGCAGGTTCGCTCCAATCACTGACTTGTCCCGATTCGGCGGAGGCTTTGACACGCCAGAAATAGGTTCCCGGTGTAATATTTGCGAGTGTAAAATTTAAACTTTTAAGTGATTCGCGTTCGATAACGATTCCATCTTTAACAAAGAAAGGAGATTTTGCTATTTGCAGATGAAATGAATTTCCTGCGGATCTTTCCCAACTAAAAGAAACATCTGCATTGCCGCCGCTCGATAAAATCTGAGCAGATGAAGACGGTTCGCGTAAGTTTGGAGATTTAAGCAGTTTTTCTCTGATGTTGATTTGGTTATTTGAAAATGAAACGTATTCATCCTGCTTTAAAAATTTCTTTTGACCGCCGATGTTTGATTCTACGCCGCCTCGATTGATTCTAATTTCACCGTTATCCGTTGTTTGATTGATGTTGAAACTCGCTTCGGTTTGAGATAGCAGGCGACTTTCAGATTCTTTTACTTCAACCACATTATTTGAACTCTCGGGCTGATCTTCGGTTCTAACTCTGATTTATCCATCATCAAGTTTGACACGCACACTCGTTCCGCCGAGCAGAGAAGAACTGTCGCGGATAACAACCGTGCTGTTCGGACGGATGGAAAGTATCGAGCCGTCAATCATTTTTATTTGTGCTCTGCCGTCCGATTGAGTTTGAATTGTATCTCCGGCGGAAACGTATGCAGCTTCCGTTACTCTTTCGGTGGCACGGGTTGACAGACGAATGATGCGGATATCGCCTTCAAATGAAACAATCTGTGCCGCATCTTTCGGAGCATTGCCGTCGCTTAATTGTGAATTTAACCAATCGCTAGTCCAAAGCCACCAACCGCCGCCGATCAATATCGTTAAAAAAACCAATATCGCCGTACCACGATAAACGGTACTTTTTTTGATCTTCCACCACTCAATATAGAATTTGCGATATTTTTGGTTTGACATTATTCCGGGTGCTTTGAGGTTTTGGAATCTGGAAACGGTCGGGAGGAAAACCTGCCTTTTATTTTAGACTATTTGCCGATAAAAAGAAATATTATTATCTTCGATGCAGGATTTTCTCATAAAACCGTAACGCCGGCATCTTGCCGCCGCTTCAACTTTAGACTCATTCAATATTGGGCGTATTTAAAAGTTGAGTCTGTGAGCGGGAGGCTGGCATTACATTCTTTAAATCGTTTATTTTCAGTAATTAAGTTTTTTATGAGAAAACCCTAATCTTCATTTTCCTGATCCAGAGTTTTGAATATTTTTTCTTTAGATATTTCAACTTTACGCGGAAAGATCATAGACAAAATTATTGAAAGTGCGATTGTTCCCGCTACAACTCCGAGAGAGACGTTGATTACTTCCTGTTTGTAGACACCGTTTTCAAAATTAATCAGAAAAGCCGCAAACGCCGTCGGGCTGTTTTCACCGATAGCCAGAAGCAAACCGTGTGCGATCAGAGGGAAAAACATTTTTACCCCGATAAATGTCAGAACAAACGCCAGACCGTATTTTAGGTAATGAAATCTGTCCGCCATATCTGCCAGCAGAAAGAAAAATGTGCGTAAGCCTAAAATAGCAAAAATGTTGGACGTATAGACAATAAATCTATCGGTCGTAATTCCGAAAATTGCGGGAATCGAATCAACTGCAAAAATGACATCGGATAATTCTACGACGATCAAAACAAGCAAAAGCATCGTCCCGACACGCTTGCCGTTTTCGCGGGTTAAAAATTGCCCGCCGACGTATTCTTTTTTTATCGGGATGTATTTTATAACAAAAGATACGAGTTTGCTGTCTACGGGATTAAATGCGTCTTCATCATCAGAAAACATTTTCAATCCCGTATAAATCAGAAATACTCCGAAAACATATATTATCCAATGAAAACGTTCGACCAATTCCGCACCCGCGAAAATCATCGTCATACGCATAACCAACGCTCCCATAATTCCCCAGAAAAGAACACGGTGCTGGAATTTACGCGGAACTTTGAAATAGCTGAATATGAGCAGAAAAACAAACAGATTATCAATCGAGAGCGACAGTTCGATCAGATAACCCGTAAAAAATTCTTTTGCTTTAAAGGCGGCGATATTCGAGTCAAAAATACTGCCAAGAGCAAAATATATAAAAATATTAAAACTCAAAGCCAAAGAAATCCAGACAATACTCCAGAAAAAGGTTTCTTTCCGCGAAGGAACGTGAGCCTTACGATTAACTATGCCAATATCAACAATTAATGCGACCAGCACAACTACAAAAAATGTAACCCATAGCCAAAACGGATATTCGATACCATTCATAAGATTAAATAAGATAGAAGTTAGTTTATTAATTAAATATTAAATCGTTCATCACTATAATAAATGATTTTTAGATTTTTTATACAACACTATATTAACTTTTAACCATCAACAATTAACAATTTACAATTTATCACTTGATTGATAAAATCACGGATTACAATTGATTCTAAATAAATATAAACGAAGGTAAATTAAATAGATGTTAAAGTTTTTCAAACGTATGGAAAGGACGAGAAATTTTCTTCTTCTTCTTTTCGCAGTTGTAATGGTGATCAGTTTGATCGTGTTTTATGCACCGACGGGTGATATACAAGAAAACCTGACCCGGAGCGGAGAAACTGCCGCTACCGTCGGTAGTGAAGAAATAACCGTCGGAGAATTGGTAACGCAGCAGCAAAATATGCAGCAGCCTCTGCCCGCTAACTTTCTGCTCAACGGTATGATTCGTCAGCGTCTGCTCAGAATTGAAGCGAAAAGGCTGGGGTTAAGTGCATCGGACGCGGAAGTTGCGGAAACGATTCGGGATATTTTTAATTCTCCCGATGGAACACCTTTTGACCAGGCGAGATATGAAGAAAATGCCGTCCGCCAGGCAGGAAGCGTAACTGCCTTTGAACAGGGCATTCGTGACCAGTTATCTGCTCAAAAGGTTCAGGCATTCGTAACATCGGGCGTAACGGTTTCCGAAGAAGAGGTTTTGAATAATTATAAACGCCTGAATACAAAGTTTAACTTAACTTATGTGCCGATCAGCACTTCGGATATTGCCGAAAATATCGAGCCGGGCGATGATGAATTAAAAAGTTATTTTGAGAAAAACAAGAAAAACTATTACATTGATTCACCGCAAAAGAAAATTCGTTACATATTCCTGAATACTTCAAAGGTTGGAGAAAAGTTAAGCGTTTCGGACGAAAATCTGAAAGCCGAATACGACAAACTTCCTGAAGAAAGAAAACAAGCCGGCGTTGAAGTGCAGGAAATAGTTCTGCGTGTGCCGAATCCCGAACAGGATGAACAGGTTTTGGCAAAAGCCAATCAGATTGCCGAGGATTTAATGAAAGACGGCGGAACCGTTTCGGAAGAAAAATTTGCCCAAGTTGCCAAAGGGCAGTCCGAAAGACCTGTCACCGCTCAAAACGGCGGTAAAGTTGCGGGTTTGGTTCGTCCGGCGGTTGATCCGACAAAACAGGATGATCCGTATCAGAGAGTTCTGAATATGAAAGAGGGAGAAATTACCGAACCGCTCAAATACGGCTCGAATTATTACGTTCTGCGTCGCGGTCAAGCTCCGCTGAAAACTTTTGAAGATGCGAAAAAAGAGCTTGAGGTAAGCCTTAGAAACAGAAAGGCTTATACGATTAATGCTGAACTTGCCGGAAAGGTTGCCGAAGCGTTAAAAAAGGAAAAAGACGTTAAAAAAGTTGCCGAACAATTTGCTTCACAGGCGAATATGAGCGTTGACAATATGATACGCGAAACAAGTTATGTAAAACCCGGTGACGAAGTTGAAAACATAGGCGTTTCGCAGGATTTTGAACAAGGCATCGCTTCTTTGGAAAAGCAAAATGATGTCGGCGATAAAATTCCCATCCCGAACGGTTTTGCAATCCCGATGCTGGTTGATAAAAAAGCACCACGTGATGCGATGTTTGATGAAGTTAAAGAACAAGTCGCCGAAGCCTACAAAGCCGATCAAGCCAGAAATCGGATCGAACAAATTGCCAAAGCTATCGCCGATAATGCAGCTTCAGCAGGTGATTTGAGTTCAGCCGCGACGGGACAGAAATTAAAAGCCCTGGAAGCCAAAGATTTCGTTCTCGGCTCACCGCTCGGCGAAGGACCTTCGGCGACGACCAATGAGGCTTTGGAAGATGCGATTTTTAATTTGAAAAAAGGCGAAGTTACTAAACCTATAAAAATTGGAGATAATTGGTATGTTGTCGGCGTAAATGAACGCGAGGAGGCGGATATAGACGATTTTGCCAAAGAGCGTGAGCAGATGGTTCAGCAATTACTTACGCAGAAACAAAACCGTATTTTCTCAGATTATCTGGGAGCGGTTCGCCAGGAGATGGAAACCAAAGGTAAAATTAAAATTTTCAAAGATGCGATTGCGAAAATAGATAGTCAAACACAACCAGCCGGTCCACAAATGCCGCAATTTCCGCAGCAACAGCAACAGGAAATTCCAATTCCGCCGCCGCCGGGGAATTAAGTTCAAAAGCAGTATAAAAAGCGGGATAAATTTATCCCGTTTTTTTATTGCTCTTTCAAACATTATCAAATTCAAACATCATTAGATTCAATGTTCTCCATTTTCTCGCGGATCAGATCATAATTAAAACCTTGCCGCATTAAATATGCAAAAAAGTTTTTTTTATCATTCTGCGTTTCGGGAATTCCTTTTATCCGCAGACGTTTTTCAATCGCACGGTCAATTATTTCGTCTTCGGGATGTTCCTCGAGAGCGTTGTTAATTGCTTTTTGAATCGTTTCTTTGTCAAGTTTTTTACGATATAAATCCTGTTCCAAACGCCTTCTGCCGACTGCTTTTTGGCGAATTTTTGCGGCGGCAAAATTGGTCGCAAACTGCTCATCATTTAAGTAATTATATTCCTTTAATTTTTCGATAACCCCTTCAACAATTTCCTCATTTGTCCAAACTTTTTCAAGCAGTCTTTCACGCAGTTCTTCAATCGAACGCGGTTTATACGTGAGCAAATTTACCGCCCGGTCAAAAGTTTTTCGCCTCGACCTATCGGGATTTTCGATAACTCTGTCTTCGTCTTTTATCGGTTTCTTAAACTTTCGCATAAAAAGCAGTAAGCAGTAAGCTGTGAGCATTTTTTAGATTTACATTTAATTTTATTCTTTCAACTTGCAAATCCAAAATCCAAAATCCAAAATCCAAAATATGAATAACGGAATTTTAATTATTGACAAACCCGTTGGTTTAACTTCACACGATGTCGTTTCGCGTCTGCGGCGGATTTTAAATACAAAGAAAATCGGACACACGGGAACGCTCGATCCGTTTGCGACGGGCGTTTTAGTAATGCTCGTCGGCAAAGCGACGCGGCTGGCACAATTTTTGGATAAAGACGCAAAATCTTATGAAGCGATTATTCGTTTCGGATTTGAAACCGACACGGGAGATCGGACGGGAACTCCGCGAGAGGTAAATTACGAATTAGGGGATATTTCGGTTGAGAAAATCGAAGAAGTTCTGCCTGAATTTACAGGCGAAATCAAACAAATTCCGCCGATGTATTCGGCAAAAAAAGTAAAGGGCAAAAAACTTTATGAAATGGCTCGCCAGGGAATCGAGATCGAGCGAAAACCCGTCAATGTAAAAATAAGCGAACTGCAAATTGCCAATTACGGATTGCCGAAAAACGAATATGCACAAACGCAGGACATTGGACTTTTCGTAACCTGTTCGGCGGGAACTTATATTCGCACGCTTGCTGAAGACATCGGGCGAAAAATTGGTGTTCCGTGTCATTTAGCAGAATTGCGGCGGACGCAAGCGGGAAAATTCGGAATTGAAAATGCTGTAAGTTTGGAAGAATTGGAAAAAATTGTAGAAAACGGAAAGTTAAATGAAATTTTGATTTCGATGAACGATGCGGTTTCGCATTTACCTGAGAAAAAACTTGAGAAACACGAATTAAAATTAATTCAGAATGGAATGAAAATCAATGGATTTTTCGAAGATGAAAATGTTCAACAAATTAGATTAAACGATCCGGAAAATAATCTGGTTGCAATTGGAAACTATGATAAGTCAAAAGAGGAAATACAGCCGCGAATGGTTTTTACTAATTGATTAAAAATTATTTTTTGAAAATGCTGATAAAAGATTATAATAAAAATATAACTTGATTGTTTAATGAGGATTAATAGATATGCAAAAGAAACATCTGGCAATTGGTGTCGGCGGAATCGGCGGAATGATCGGCGGGGCGGTTGCGTGGAAACTTTTGTCGCGTGAGAAAACGATTGATTGGAATGATTACACGGACGAAATTCATCATCCTGAAAATTCCAATTTTGTTGAGGTTGACGGTGTGAGCGTTCATTATCAGGAATTCGGCGACGAAACGAATCCGAAAATGATTTTGATTCATGGCTACACGGCTTCAACTTATGTTTGGCACACGGTCGCTCCAAAAATCGCCGATGAAGGTTTTCACGTAATTTCGGTTGATCTGATCGGTTTTGGTTTTTCCGATAAACCGGCGTGGTTCGATTATTCGATTGCTTCACAATCTCGCCTGATTTTGCGTTTTATAAATCGTCTGGGCATCGGCAAAGCAACATTTGTCGGCAGTTCTTACGGCGGTGCGGTAGCTTCCTGGTTTACTTTGGACAATCCCGAAAGAGTCGAAAAACTCGTGCTGGTCGGTGCGGTTTGTAATGATGAGCCGAAATTTAGTCCGATTTTCAGAGTCGTCGGAATGCGTGGAATCGGTGAAACCGTTTCACCATTTTTGATTGATTCAAAGTTCTTTCTTAAACGTCGTATGAAGGGAACGCTCGACAAATCCAATCATCACCTGATTACCGAAGATCGCATTGCATCAATTATGCGACCGCTAAAAGCCGCCGATGCACATTATTCGCTTTTAATGACTGCACGAAATTGGGAAGCGAACCGCATCGAAGAAGACGCACATTTTATCAATCAGCCGACGCTTCTTGTCTGGGGCGAAAACGACAATGTAATTCCATTAAAAAATGGCGAAAAACTCTATGACAGAATTCTAAATTCGCGGCTGGTAATTCTAAAAAATTGTGGTCACGTCCCGCCCGAAGAAAAACCGGAACTTTTTGTTGATTTAGTTACGGAATTCTGCAAAAACAAACGTGGACATCTTGAAAATAAAGCACGCGAAGAAATGACGCTTGAGCAAATTGATACGATGAGGACGGCGTGAAATTTTTAATTAAAAACTTACTTTTATTATTTTGTATTTGTGTATTTTCGGTTTGCATAAAAGCACAAAGCGAAATAACCGAACCCGCACCTTTGCCGCTGAAAAAGTTTCAATGCACTTCAGAATTGTTTAATAAAGCTGAATATTATTTTCGCACGAGAAAGCTAAGAGGATCAGAATTTCAGTTTCAAGTAGAGTATCACATCAAAAAAATCTTGGATGTTTGTCCGAATGCAGAATTGATGCCTTATCTGCAAGAGCAACTTGAAATTTTAGAAGAAGAAAAGGCTGAAATAAATTTTATTGTTGGTGATTATTATCTAAAACAGGCGATTAAATTCCAAAACAGAGGTTTAAATGGAGCAAAATTCCGTTTCTTAGAGATTGTTGAAAAGTATCCAAATTATTCAAAAACAGTGGAAGTGCTATTTTTGCTTGGTGAAACTTATTTATTGGAAAAAGAATTTGATAAAGCCGAAGAATATTTTCAAAAAGTTATTAAACAATTTCCTGAAAGTGAATTCGCAACTCAAGCGAAAGAAAAAATACAAGTGAATAACTTTAAAAATACCTATAATGTCCCGTAATTTCCCAATCAAACAATCTATCTTCCAACTTCGTTCCGCCGCCTATGTTGTGGATTATCAAGTAGCGTTTGTCTTTTTCGTTCCAAATGTTTGAAACGACTCCGATATGCGTCATTCCTTTGCCGTTTAAATCCCAACTGATTACATCGCCCGGTTTGAAATTTTCGCGGTTGCTTGTAATCGGCAGAGATTTTCCTTGCCGTGTGAAGTATGTTTGCAGATTCGGGACTCGGCGATGGTCTATGTTTTTATCAACTGACGATAAACCCCATTTTTTCGGATATTTTGAAAAATTCGCCTGCATATCTTCGTGGACTTCCTTTTGCAAATCTATGCCTGCGGCACGGAATGAGCGAATGACGACATCCGTGCAGGTACCCGTTTCTTTTGGCACATCGCCGTTTGGATACGAGATGGAATAATATCTTTGCGTGTAGCCCGTTGTGATTTTGATTTGTTTATTCGCACTCGCTAAAATCTTGCGGATTTCGGGCGATTTAATTTCGGCAAGTTTTGGTCTTTCATTTACCGAGGTTTGCGGAAAATCTGAGAAAACTTTTGGAGTCGGTGACAGGATTTCATCTTGACAACCTGAAAAAAGAGCAAAAATTATAAATAAATTGAGGTAAACAATTTTTTTCAAACGCATCATTTTAATTCTCTTATAAATATATGTAATCAAGTATATTAGATGGTTTCATTAATCAACAGGATGGTTCAATTTACAGACAATTACGGTATTAATTTTAATGTTTGTCAGATTTTTAGGTTGACTTAAATATCCAAAGTCCTGTATTTTATACAAACCTGCATATTTGTATTGGGTTTTTCCCTTCGAACACATAACAAATATCGTTATCTAAATAAAACTTTAACAAAGGAGACAACCGATAAATGAATAAGATTCGTATTTTTACAACTGTCTTAAGTTGTATAGCGTTAGCTGTGCTGGCTTTTGGTGTTAGCTACAAAACCGGAAACAATGCGGTAGAAGCAAAAGGTTTAACGATAGTTAAAAATGACAAAGTTTGTGCAACAGATCACGATCCTGAGAGAATTGCGAAAGCTGAGAAGGAATTTAAGGAAAAGAAAATTGCCAAAGGACTTCTGAAATCTTCCAACGAAAAAGGAAAACCCGGCAGCGGAACACCGACACCGACACCGCCACCTCCGCCACCACCATCAGGCGGCGTTATCAATGTTTATTTCCACGTTGTCAATCAAGGTTCAACTACAGCCGACGGCAATATCCCTGCTCAATGGATTACCGATCAAATCAGCATCTTAAATGCGGCTAATGCACAATACAATTTTTCATTCAATCTTATTTCAACCGACCGCACAACAAATGCGACCTGGTATAATGGTTGTTACGGTTCGGCGGAAGGTCCGATGAAGAATGCACTTCATCAGGGTTCGGCTGGCGACCTGAATATTTATTCCTGCAATCCGAGCAACGGAATTTTGGGTTATGCAACATTTCCTTCAAGTTATACGAGTCAACCGACTTTAGATGGGGTGGTTATACTTGACCAAAGTATGCCGGGCGGAAATGCCGCACCATACAATGAAGGCGATACGGGAACACACGAAGTCGGGCACTGGATGGGTTTATACCACACATTTCAGGGCGGATGTAACGGAAACGGAGATTATGTAGATGACACACCGGCTGAAAATTCACCGGCTTACGGATGTCCGGGTGGAAGAGATTCCTGCCGCCGCGATCCGGGACTTGACCCGATTTCAAACTTTATGGATTATACGGATGATAACTGTATGTTTGAATTTTCAGGCGGACAAGGAACGAGAATGGGTGAACAATTTGCTGTTTATCGTGCAGGAAACTAACATTTAATTTTCAAAATTAAACTATAAAAAGACGGGATTTGTTTCTCGTCTTTTTTTTATTTTGTGAGAAGCCATTCCCGCATATCTTCACGCATTTCATTTGTGATTTCGTGAGTGGCTTTATATTTTAACGCTTGGAAATTAGGTAGAAAATCAACCAGTATTTGTTCAAATTTCTGAAATTTTTCAAGCGGATAAAATTCGTCTTTCGTGCCGTAAATATAAAGCGTTTCGGCATTTGTCGGTTGGTAAATTTCGCTCGCGTCCAGATCAGAAGGAATCCCGCCACAGACTCCGATAATGCCTTTTAAAACATTCGGATTTGTAAATGCAAAACGAAAATTTAACGCACAGGCTTGTGAAAATCCGTAGAGAAAAACTTTTGACTCGTCAATTACCTTCTCTCTGCCGAGTTTTTCAATCACATCCAGAATAAATTTATGATGCAATGCGACAGATTCTTCCGGCTTGTATGGAGTCAGCCAACCGAAAACCGGTTTGTATTCGTCATTTTTGCCTTTGCGAAAAAATTTGTTCGGAGCTTGAATTGAAATTATCGCAAAATTCTCCGGTGCGATGAGTTTTGCCTCACGCATCATATAATGTTTATGGGCGGCGTAACCGTGAACGGCGATCAGAAGCGGTGCTGGAGTTTCTGCATTTTGCGGAATGTGCAGATCGTAATAAAGTTTAATTTCTGCCTTTACGAATTCGTCGGTTTTAATCATAATTTATTTAATAATTTCCAGCCATTTTTCAGGAACTATGGCAGCATGCGGAATTCTCGAACGCAGTAATTTGTATTTCTTTTTCTCAAAACCTTTGAGTTCTTTTTTGAAAACAACATAAGGAATTAATTTACTTAAACGGCTGTAAAGTTTTAATTTTTCTTCGCGGTAATTCCAACCTTTCTGCTCATCTTTGTAAAACTGCGACCACGCAATTGAGCCGACAAAACCGCACGCACCAAAATTTGGCGAGAGCAAAATATCTTCCATAAACACGCGGATTCCGCCATCGAATTCATGCAGAACATCGTGAATTGCGACGATTGCTCCGTCCTCCAAATGATTTGCAAATCCGTCAAAATCGAGTTTTGTTCCCTTGTATGTATGATCGCCGTCAATCCACAAAAAACGAATCGGTTTGTCCCAGGTTTCGGCTAATTCATAAGAGAATTTTTGATGAAATTCGATTTTATCCGCAACATTTTTTTCTTCAATATTTTTTTTGAAGTCGGGAAAAGAAGATTTTTCACCTTTTAGATCAGGATCGGTTTCCGAAGGTGCAATCATCGGATCAACGGCGTGAACGACAGCATTATCAGTCAAAGCAGCGGATTTTGCCAAAATAATTGTGGATTTACCTTTGAAACTTCCGATCTCCAGAATCTCACCTTTTGCCGTTGGACAAGCGGCAAGCAATGCGAGAAAACGAATTTCATTCGGCGACAGATAACCTTCGACAGTTTTTATCTCCACAAGAAGATTTTCGGTAAATTGCTCGAAATTTTTGGGAAGATTTTTCATCAAGTTGTCAGACTACTTTACTAACATTACTGTTAAAAATACTATTATCAAAAATAAATTCTACTTCTACTTCCGGTTTTCCATCTACCGGAGGATTGATTATAACTTTAGAGATTAAAGCATTAACTATATTTTCTTTCATTTGATCGTTCAATTTACCGTTTAACATTTCTTGGACATGCCTAATTACATCTTCAACAGTTTTAAGTTTAGGTTTTAAATCAACTTCTATGTTTAAGTTATTTATATTGGCGACTCTTGATTCAAGTTTTTCAATTTTGCTTGTTATTTCATCCAGATTTTGTCTTGCTTCATTCTTTTGAATAGTTCCATCAGAAACTAAATCAACTATATTTCTTCTTTTCTTTTGGTTATCTTTAATTTTATTTTCTAATTTCTTAATCTCCATTAAATTTTTATTTTGCTTGGTTGAATTTTTACGCTGAAGTTTTAGGATATCTTCCATAACTTTTGAAGGGTTTGAAAGTAAATCAAGGACAGCATTCCAAACAGGCGGTTCCAGATCTTCTGCTTTAATTGTTTTGTTTACACATTTAATGGATTTATCAGCATAAGGTTTATTCTTTGAGCTGCATTCATAGTACACCCGCTCTTTATAATAACCCTTGCCGTTCGGCTTCTTTTGTTTAGCATGTAACCGTCCGGTATAAGCATATCCGCATAAACCGCACCGCACCAACCCTCGCAACAAATAGAACCTTTTAGAACTTTTTCTGCCGGCAAATATCTTATCTTTTACTTTTTGCTGAACTTGATCAAATAGATCCCTGCTTATGATTGCCGGGATTTCAATATAAATTGGTTCAGGTTTGGTTTTTTTTATTGTCGTGCGGAAAGCTTTATACTCACCGTAATAGGCAGGATTTTTAATAAGATTGAAAATATGATGATATTTCCAACCGTTCTTCGCTCGGGGTGGGGCGGGAATACATTTATTATTTAGATCGTCCGCTAAATCCCGTAGGGAAATTCCGAACAAATAAGCCTCAAAAATGTATTTAACATATTCTCTTAATTCTTCGTCTACATATAATTGATAATCCTTTTTCAAATAACCAAATGGTGCTGGAGACAGCACTTTTCCATCTCTTGCCATTTTTCTTTTACCTTCTATTAAGCGGGTTTGAATCCGGTCATGTTCAAACTCTGCAAAAATAGCGAGGAAGTTAAGCATCATCTTACCTTGTGCGGTATTAAAATCGTAGTTTTCATCTAGTACAACCAGACCGCAGCCATACTCTTTGGCGTGGTTGGCAAGGTTGACAAAGGCCGTAATAGATCGGGCAACCCGGTCAATCTTTGTAACGATTAATCTTTCAACTTGACCTGCTTCAATTTGTTTCCAAAGTTCTCGCCCTTGCGGACGGTCGAAGAATTCTTTCACACCGGAAACCCCTTCATCTTCAAAATATTCATCTATTATTATTTGCTTGGATACAGCATAACCATTTATTCGATCACGTTGAATTTCGATAGTTTTTTGTTCACCTTGCTGAGAAGTTGAAACACGTAAGTAAGCGACATTCTTCATATCTTTTTCCATAAGACAGTGATACTAAAATACGTAGTAAATTTCAATTGTTTCCAAAAAAATAATTAGATAAATAAGATTTTATGTTAATCAATTTCTAAAAAGATGAAATTTAGTGCTTACGGCAGAAAACCAAGCACTCAAATGTTTCAATCCACATCTATACATTTGTAAAGATGAAAATCAAATAAACAGGAAAACACCATCTCAGTTGTGAGCTACGGTAATAAATAGGCTAAACCGTTAGTATCAGCGTTCCCGAATTTGTGTAAAAAATTTAGGGAAGTTATTAAGTATTTTGCTCTTGATTTGTCCACCGATCAAACGGCTTAATTAACCGTTTTATGGAAGCTTTAATTATATCTTCTTGAAAAACTTGTCCTCGTTTGAGTAAAGATTGCCAACGTTAAATCACCTTTTTCGGGTGAGGTCAAAGCTGACGAATTATTCGCAGCAAAACGATAAGGTAAACGCAGTCGTAGAGCCTCGGGTTAAAACTATTGTTTTTAGTATCTATAAAAGACGGAAAATTTTTTTACTGAAATCGTCCCCGACACCTTATGGATATTTGCAATCAGTTTCAAATTTCACGCTCCATACTCTACAAATACTTCCCACAGAATTAAATGATTATAATTTATAGAAGAAACCTGCATAATATTGACAAATAATATCTTGATGTTTGAAAATCAACTACCTGTTAATTCTCAGCCAATCAATACTTATAGAAAATTATAGTGCATAATTTGAGAGATTTGTTAAATAATAATTTACTCTTAAACTGTGAGTACAACGCACTTTATACCGAGATTATCATTTGTAAATAATCAAAAGTATGCTATTCACAATTTGGGGTTTTCCGCCCAAACTCCCGAAAAGTATCAATAAGGAATTTAATTTTTCTTGGAAAATGAGTTAAAAATACTAAAGCTGTTATTAAGTGCTAAGTAACCTTATGTCTTTCAGATTCTTTTGAATAAAACTCTAATCAAACTTGTTTCAATTATATAAAATCTAATTCTTGAATCTAAATTTCTTTATTTTGACCGGTTTCCACACTCATCAGAAATCTTTATAAAAACTTTATAAATTTTATGTAATTATATTTGGAGAAAACTTTATCAGTAAAAATATGCTCTCTTTGATCGAGAGTTTCTTTTTTGGCTGACATTGTTACAACCGATAAGAAAATTCAGTTTATTTTCACCAAATAGATTATGGCAGAACCAGTATCAACGGATATTCATTCGACTTATGCAGACACGCACATACCAAAGGAAGCTCCGAAAGGAAAGTATTTATGGATTTTATCCTTAACGGCTCTCGGTGTCGTCTATGGCGACATCGGCACATCTCCGCTTTACGCGATCCGCGAATGTTTTCACGGTCCGCACTCGATTGCGGCGACTCCGGCAAATATCTTAGGCGTTCTGTCTTTGATCTTCTGGTCGCTGATTATCGTTATTTCGATTAAGTATCTCGCTTTTGTGGTTCGTGCAAACAATAACGGCGAAGGCGGGATTTTATCGTTGGCGGCAGTTGCGACACCGATCACACCTTCGGGGCGAAGCGAAAGCAAATTTCTTATTGCAATCGGAATTTTCGGTGCGGCACTTCTTTACGGCGAAGGAGTTATCACGCCGTCAATCTCGATTTTAAGTGCAATGGAAGGAATGAGCGTGGCAACTCCGCTTCTCACACCTTATGTCATACCCCTGACGCTTGCCATTCTCATCGGTTTGTTTCTCGTGCAGAAACGCGGAACTGCCGGAGTCGGCAAGATATTCGGTCCCTTTAATTTATTTTGGTTTGCGGTCTTAGCCGCACTCGGTATCGCTCAAATAATTCGTTTCCCGGAAGTTTTAGCAGCCGTTAATCCGTTATACGGATTTGATGTTTTCGTAAATAACGGCTGGCTCGGATTTATCGTTCTCGGCTCGGTCTTTTTAGTTGTTACGGGCGGCGAAACGCTCTATGCGGATTTGGGACATTTCGGAGCAAAACCGATTCGCCTTGCCTGGTTTACAATAGTTCTTCCCGCCTTGCTTTTAAATTATTTCGGGCAAGGTGCATTACTGCTTGAAAATCCGGGTGCGGAAAATCCTTTTTACCGGCTCGCACCGGCTTGGGCATTATACCCGATGATTCTGCTGACGGCGACGGCGACGGTTATCGCCTCGCAAGCCGTTATTTCCGGGGCATTTTCATTAACGATGCAGGCGGTTCAACTCGGATTGATTCCGCGTTTTAAAATCCTGCATACTTCCAAAACGGAATACGGGCAGATTTATATTCCGG
Source organism: Acidobacteriota bacterium (assembly GCA_030859345.1). Taxonomy (GTDB): domain Bacteria; phylum Acidobacteriota; class Blastocatellia; order Pyrinomonadales; family Pyrinomonadaceae; genus Aridibacter. The sequence continues at coordinate 33,475 of JALZKH010000173.1, forward strand.
CGGTCAATTGGGCTTTAATGCTCGGCTGTATTGTTATTGTGCTTACCTTTCAGACTTCCAGCAACTTAGCCGCCGCTTACGGCGTGGCGGTTACTTCGACGATGGTTATTACGACCGTTTTATTTTATGTCGTCGCCCGCAAGCGTTGGGGCTGGAATTTTCTGCCGATCACGGCATTGTGTCTGTTTTTCCTTGTCATTGATCTGGCGTTTTTCGGTGCGAATGTCAATAAAATACCGGACGGCGGTTGGTTTCCGCTTTTGCTTGCCGCGGTATTCTTTACCGTAATGATGACGTGGAAGAAAGGAAGAAGCATTATGCAAAAGCGAATTCAAAAAGAAACGAAATTATTAGAGGAATTTCTGCAGGAAATAAATCGGCAAAAAATACCTCGTGTTTCCGGCACTGCCGTGTTTATGAACGGAAACGCGACAAGAACTCCGATGGCATTTATACATAATCTCGAACATAACAAAATCTTGCACGAGCGTGTTTTGTTCGTAACCGTCAAAACCAGACCCATACCTTTTGTTAAACCCGAAGAACGCGTTAAATATGAAATTATGGGCAACGGTTTTACCCGCGTGAAAATTTACTACGGATATATGGAAGACCCTGATATTCCGAAGATTTTAGAAAATACCGATCAACTCGGATTTACATTCAAACCGAATGAAGCTACATACTTTCTCGGACGCGAAAACATTATCGCCAGTAAAAAATACTCCGGTTTGGCTTTGTGGCGGGAAAAACTTTTCGCCGCACTTTCAAAAAATGCGGTAAGTGCAACCAGATATTTTCACATTCCGGCTGACAGAGTTGTCGAGATGGGAGAGCAGGTCGAGATTTAAGTTTGATACAAATTTATAATGGGTGAATTTATTTGCGGACTTTTCTTTTATGTGATCGGCATTGCACTCTTGATTTATAATAAGACGTTAGTCGAAAGATCGGTTGAATTTTATCCTCAAAATCTATCTACGAATAAGATAGAATGGATAAATATCTTCAACAGATTTTTATGCGTATTCGCGGGTTTGTTAACGTCCGGCACGGGTTTATTGATAATGCTCGGCGGCAGGTAAGGCATTAAAATGCCGGTATGTTCTTTCAAGAAACGTATTATGGCAAGTAAATTTTTTGATTATCGAAACTGGTTACCTTATATATTCGCCCTTGTCTGCGTCGGTGCAACGACTGTCGTTTTAATTCCTCTCGATTCCTTTAATAATCCGGCGACCGTGGCAATCATCTTTCTACTCCTGATTTTGTTCATAGCGACATTTATCGGAAGAAATCCCGCACTTCTGGCTTCATTCGCAGCCGTTGCCGGTTTTAATTTTTTCTTTATTCCGCCGCTGCAAACTTGGTCAATTGCCGAATCTCAGAATCTTGTCGCCTGGGTTGCATTTACGATCACGGCAATCACCGCCGGTGAGCTTTCCGCATACGCAAAAAGGCGAGCCGAAGAAGCCGAAAGCAGTAAGAAAGAAATCAAAAAACTTTATGAAGAAATGCAGCTTGCCTTTGAAAAGGCGAGCGAAGCCGAAGCTCTCCGCCGCAGCGAAAAATTAAAAACCGCTCTGCTCGATGCCGTAACACACGATCTGCGAACGCCTTTGACCTCGATAAAAGCCTCGACGACGATGCTTCTGGAAAGCGAAAAAAACGAAGAATCAATAGATAAAATCGAACTCGATGCCGAAGGGCGTATAGAATTTCTCGAAGTGATTGATGAAGAAACCGACCGTCTAAATGATTTTATTGAAGATATGGTCAAGCTTGCTAAGATCGAATCCCGCGAATTGGAATTAAAAGCAAGCTGGGTTTCACTTGATGAAGTCGTCGAAAATGCTTTGAACCGGGCTGAAAAAATTTTGCAGAATCATCATGTTTCAGTAAAACTTGAAAATGATCTGTTTCTGGTCAAAGTTGATGAAAAGGCTCTGGCGGAAGTAATCTACAGCCTGATTGAAAATGCGGCGAAATATTCGCCCGAAAATTCAAAAATCGAAATTTCCGCTTCAAAAATACAGGACGAAACAATTGAAATTTGCATTTCAGATGAAGGCAGG
>JALZKH010000175.1 GCA_030859345.1 Acidobacteriota bacterium
AAAATCGAATCTTCAGGAAAGTCTTGAGCCATACGGTTGGAGTCTTTCTAAATATGAAAAACGGCAACAAAGCACTTCAACTTTCATTATTGAATGAAGTCATTTAAAGTCGCACACAGGGTAATAAATATATAGTAATAGTCAATTTATACTACTTACCTTACGCGTGTAAAGATGAAGATTATATCAATTTTATTATCGCTTCGCCTCGTAAAATAACGGCAACCGAAGCTGAAAGAGTGCAACCTGCGAGCAAAAACGAAAATTACAAGGGATGCGGTGCGAGCATATTTGGCAAATCCAAGTTATTCGCTCATTTCAACGGCGTAAGCCCTAATAAGATTAAATGGAAATACTAAAACTTATTCTCAAATGGATTTTCGGAATCGCTTTCATTTTTGCGGGTGCGAATCATTTTATAAATCCCAAATTTTATTTAAAAATTATGCCGCCGTATCTGCCGTGGCATTTGTTTCTCGTTTATCTAAGCGGAGTTTTTGAAATAATTTTGGGCATAATGCTTTTAATTCCCAAAACACAAAAACTCGCCGCTTGGGGATTGATTTTATTATTGATCGCCGTCTTTCCCGCCAATATTTATATGGCAATGAATCCAGACAAGTTTTCCGGGTTGAATCCGTTGCTGATTTATCTGCGTTTGCCAATACAGTTTGTTTTGATCGCTTGGGCTTTTTGGTTCACAAAATAAAATATTGCAACTGATAAAAAATGAGTTATACTCTGAAAAATTGGATTTTCAAGTAGCAATAAAATGCAAAATAAAACCTTACTAATTCTTTTAATCATCTTTGCTTGCACTTCACTAACTCTTGCTCAAAAGACTGAGCCGACAGGTCTTGTTGTGGAAGTAACTTTTGCCGACGGATTTTTTCCAAAGCCTGCTCAAATTGACGTTCATAAAGATAAATCTCAAGGAACTTGGTTTGCAAAATTTCCCAAAACTCCTAAAGCAAATTCAATAGAGAAATCTGAAACGGTGCGAGCCGTAAATTTTGTTACAAAAATTGAAAAAGATAAGGTCAATGTAAAAGTTTCGGTTTTCAAAGGTGAGAAATTTTTTGATAAAGAAGAATTAGTTGCGTTGTATTCATTAGGCGTTGGTGATGAAATATTAATAAATAAATTGGAGCAATTTGGTGTTCAGCCGATCAAAATCACACTTGTTAAAATTACTCCAAACACAAGTATTTTGCCGACCGTCGTTAATAAAACCCAATCGCTTCAAGTCGTCGGTTTAGAACCGAATTATTCGACTCTGCCGACTTTTAAGGTCAAAATTTCCAACAATTCCGCAAAAGCTGTCAAAGCCTTACACATTGGCACAAGAATCGGCGATAAATATCTGATATTGGCATCGCCACGCAACCGATACGGCGAGGATTTGATTAAAGCGGGTGAAATTTTAGAAAAAACAATTTCGAATAATTATAAGCAGACTTCTGTTTCTAAAGATCAAAATCTCGAAGTTCAATCTGAACAGATTTTTGAGATCATAACCGTAGTTTTTGAGGATGGAAGCTACGAAGGCGATGTCAGACCAGCAATTGATATTTTGTCTTTTTATCAGGGCGAGGAAATCCATCTTAAAAGATCAATTCCAATACTTTACGAATTAATGGAAGAAGACGATTTAGACAAAATCAGTAGAAGTTTATCGGCTATTAAAACTGATGTAAATAATTCTGATCTTGAAAAATTGTTTAATAAAATTGCCGATTTGCTTGATAAGACCAACCCCAGACCCGGATTGCCGGTAGAAATATCTACAAGAGGAAATAAAAAACGCTTAATTGATGAATTTAATGAAGTTAAGGTAACAGTAAAAAATTCCTCAGACATTAAGAACTGGCTCAAAACTACTATAGAAAGATACGAAAATTGGCTCACTCGAATTCCCTTATAAAATTATGAATAGTAAAAATATACTTACAACGGACTCAGAAATAAAAGAACTTCTCAAAAACACAAAAACGATCACAGTACTTGGCATCAAACCTGAAACACACTCTATCAGACCTGCTCATTATGTGCCGAAATATATGAAGGATGCCGGTTATGGAATTATACCCGTGCCGGTTTATTACCCGGAAGTTACCGAAATTTTAGGCGAAAAAATTTACCGAAAGTTGGCAGAAATTCCTGAAGAAATTGAACTATTAAATGTCTTTAGACGCTCGGAAGATATTCCGAGGCATACCGAAGATATTTTAAAAGCAAAACCGAAAGCTGTCTGGTTTCAACTCGGAATTCGTAATGATGAAGTTGCTGAAAAACTGGCAAATGCAGGGATCAAAGTCGTTCAAGACCTATGTATAATGGTTGAACACCGGAATCTTGTTTAAAACCATCAATTGTAAAACTAACAAAATACAGTTACAGAAATTTAATTTGAAGAGAGCATACGGCAAAGGTGGAAACCCGGCAGTCAAGATTTCTATATAACCAGCCGCAACTGCCTATTGTTTACTGACAGTAGTTTTCTTTGTAAATTTCTTTACTTCTTGAGGTGAAAGTTCGCGGTACTGTCCGATATTTATAAACTTGTCATCAAGATGTCCGATTTTTGTCCGTTTTAGCTTTACGACGGAAAAGCCTATCGCGTCAAACATTTTTCTGATTTGCTGATTGTGTCCTTCGTAAAGCGTAACTTCAAACCACGCATTTTTGCCCGTGGAACGCAGTTCTTTTATCTCGGCAGAAGCGGTTTTAAAACCGTCTTCGAGGCGTATTCCGCGACGCAGACGATTTATTGCATTTTCATTCGGAATGCCTTTTACCTTTACCTCATAAACCTTCGAAACTTTCCTCTTTGAAGAAACTTGATTGGCAAATTTTCCGTCATTTGTCAGAATAATCAGCCCTTCCGTATTAAAATCAAGCCGCCCGACGGGGAAAATTCTGCCGTATCCTTTGACTAAATCCGTAACGAGTTTGCGGTTTTCGGGATCGGAAATGCTTGAAAGATAACCTTTCGGCTTATTGAGCAAAATGTATGAAAGTTCGCGTTGTTCGAGTTTCGGATTGATGAGTTTGCCGCTGACTTTGATGTGGTCTTGTTCGGGATCGGCTTTCACGCCCATTTCGGTTACGATTTTTCCATTGACGGTAACTTGCCCCTCTTCAATAAGTTTTTCAGCCTTTCGCCGCGAAGTTATTCCGGCTTGAGCGATTAATTTTTGTAATCTTTCCTGCATTTTCTTATTAAAACACGAAAGAGCAATTACTTAATAATCTACAATTATGAAAATTTATTCGACACTTGCAGAGAGTTCGATTTTATTTGCAGCGTTTTTATCCTTTACGACTTTTACCGGCACATTCCAAACCAGCGATTTTATAAAGCAAACGCCCGTATTATCTTCTCGGCAATAATAGATTGTAAGTTTTGCCTTGAGTTTCACCGTTCCGTTTTCTTTTGCTTGAAACGGAACGATAAGCGGAATTTCCTTGAATCTTTCATTCGGATTTTCGATTGTGAAATTTTTGCCGTTTTCAAACGAAATGCTGTATTTTTGCGGTGCATTCGGATTTAAGTGAAATCCTTCAGGCAAATCTACGTTGAAAACCAAAGAACTTTTTGCATTTGCCGAAATCGTCTGTTCTTTTAAGTTTATTTCCTTTAAATTCGGCGAAATATCTGCGGTTTTGTTCTCCTTCTGAACGGGCGGTTTTAAACCTTCGATTTTGAGTGTCGAAGTTTCCTTTGTTTTAAGATTCACAACGCGAATCGCCTGATTATTCGTGTCGGCAACAAATAATATATCACCTGCCACGGAAATTCCTCCGGGTTCATAAAATGTCGGATTTTTACCATCCGTCTGTCCTGATTTGCCCGTTCCTATAAATGTTTCAACGGTTCGTTTTTCGGGATTTAATAATTTGATTTTGTTGTTGTAAGTGTCTGCAATTAAAACTTTTCCTTCATAAAGTTCGATTCCCAGAGGATGCTGCAAACGCACATCGTCGCCAACGCCGTCCTTATCGCCGAACTCAAACAAATCTCCGCCGACAAGTGTTTTAACTATTTCATTTTGAAAATTTATCTCGCGGATAATATTCGATTCACTGTCGGCGACAAATAAGTTTTTGCCGTCGGACGCAATGCCCGAAGGTTGTGCAAATCCTGCGTTTTTGATCTTACCGTCCAACCTTGCTTCCACACGGCTTCCCGCATATGGCTCAATGGAATTTTTCTCCAAATTAAGCCGCCAAATCTGATGCGAACCAGCCATTGCGATATACAAATTCTCGCCGACGAGCGACAGATCCCAGGGCGAACGGAGCGAAGTTTCAAGCGGTTTGCCACCGAATCCGTTAAAACCTTCAAGCGTTCCCGTCCCGCCAATGGTTTCTACCTTTTTCGTTTTCAAATTTACACGCCGAATAAGATGATTTTCCGTATCCGCAACATATAAATTTTCTCCGTCAAACGCCATTCCCTGCGGTTTGCTAAAACCTGATTCCGCAAAACTTCCGTCTTTTTCCGAAGATTCGCCGCTTCCAATTGTTTCCAGCAATTTTCCTTCAAAATCTGTTACGACAATCCGATTGTGATTTGAATCGGCGATAAAAAGTCGTTTCGATTTTGTATCCGCCAAAACTTTGCCGGGAAAAGCAAGCGGCAGATCGCCGACCTTTGCCCGCTCAAGAGCAAACTCTCTGGACGTTTCATCCAAAAGTCCTTTCTTGCGAAATTCCGCAGCCGTTTCGCCGATTGTTTTATCAATTATTTCATAATTTCCTTCACCGCTGACAACTCCGATAGCATAACCCTGCGGATCAATCAAAACCTGTGTGGGCCAAGCACGCACAGCGTAAGCGTCCCAGATTTTAAAATCCGCATCGTTGACGACAGGATGTTCGATACCGTAACGCAAAATTATCTGACGTATGTTTTCAGTATTTTTTTCGTTATCAAATTTGGCGGAATGCACGCCGATGACAACTAATTGATCGGCGTATTTTTCTTCGAGTTTTTTAAGATCGGGAATAATATGTATGCAGTTTACGCAGCCGTAAGTCCAGAAATCAAGCAATATAACTTTGCCTTTTAAGCCCGATATTGAAAGCGGTTTGTCCGTATTCAGCCAATCTTTTCCACCGTTTAATTCGGGAGCCCGGACTTTTGATCTGTTGCGAATGTTTTCATCCATCTGAAAAGCAAAAAGCGTAGTAGATAAACCAAGAAACAATATTACACCACAGAGGCACAGAGTAAACACAGAGTTTTTGAAAGTTTTTTTGAACATATTTATTTGAAATAATTAAAAATTTTATCGTAACTATTATTTAGATACCTTAAATTTTTTCTTTTATTCCATTGAAAATCTCTATATTCCGATGATCAGAAAAACCTACCAGGAAACCGAACCTTCTTTAGAAGTGTCAATTTCTTCCGATTTTTCACCTTCGTCAAAGAAAAATAATTTCATCTGATCAAACAGATATTCTTGAGCGTCGGGTGTTGAAACGTCCAGACCAAAATGATTTATCACCTGTTTTTGTTTCTCAACCCATTCTGCCCAACATTGCTGGCAACTGTTTAAGCCGATTCTTTCGCCCAATTCAGTTGGAATCGGTGCATATCCAAGCGGATCGGTCTTGCGTCCGCATTTTGCACATTCAAATTTATCTTTGGAAAATATAGCCATTTTGTTTTGTTAACTCCTTTTATATTCGATTTAATAATAATTTTAGATTCGTAGTATTTGAGAATCAACTTCTAAAAGAGAATAGAACGTGGATTACGCGGATTCAACCGATAATCGCGGATTTTTTTTAGAATAAATCTGCGGAAACACGCCAAATCCGCGTAATCCGCGTTCTATTATAAAAATATTACTCACCAACTTCGGCAATCGCCGCCAAAACTTCTTCATCACTCGGTTTGAAAACGCTCAAACTCTGCACCTTGTGTTTTCGCACAATTCCATCTTTGTCAATCACAGTAACGGCTCTCGCAGATTTATTCGGAATCCAAGATTTTACATCGTATTTTCCGACAACTTCACCGTTTTCATCCGCCAGAAGCGTAAATGGAAAATTATGTTTCTTGGCAAAATCTTTGTGCGACTCAACCGAATCTGTTGAGATTCCAATAATTTCCGCACCGGTATTAGCATATTCTTCCCAATTATCACGCACCGAACAAAGCTGTTTTGTGCAGACGGGCGTGTTATCTCCCGGATAAAACAGCAAAACAATCACTTTACCGAGATTCTCCGAAAGCGACCAATCATTTCCATCACCATCTTTCAAAGTAAAATCAGGTGCTTTATCGCCGATTTTCATTTAGTTTGCTCCAACTGCGGTGTATTCGTTTCCATATCTCCCGGTAGAAAACTATCCGTAATAATGTAACCGACGGTAATCGCCATAATCAGCAAAACGCCGTAAATTGTCGGCGGTGCGGGAACGGGCAATTTAAAATAACGACACGCCGCTCCGATTAAAAGTGCAATGATAACTCCAATAAATAATTTGAACATATTCTCTATGATACTACGCTTGCAACGACTAATTTAATAAAATTCTATCTCCTTTTTTTTCCACTTAGTGTTTCGTGGATTTTATTGCGGACACGATGTTTTCCGAGATCATTATAGCTGTATTTTTCAACAATTTCCTTTGGGGCAATTTCGTTGGCGATCTGCCACGTAATATCCATTTCGGCATTGGTCGTCGCTGTTGCCAAACGCGATTCCTGCATCATCATAATACTTCCGTAAAAGACGAACAACATTCCGATCAAACCAATCGGAATCGGAATCCACGCATAATGATTGAGCAAACCGACAACGCCGATGGTTAAACTCGTCAAAACAAACATCACCAGACTGCAATAAAAAACAAACAAGGCTTTTTGCAGCATACGTGAGCGAGTCGTAACTTTATCGAGCAATTCAAAAACAACCTCAATTCGCCGTGAATAAAGTGGAATATCAGATTTATCTTTCGTCAAGATCAATTCATTCAAACGCCCCTCCAATTCCCTCGCCCGATCAATCACCCGCCCAAGCCGCGTCGAAGTCGTCAAAACAAGTGTGCCGCTTGCCGAAATAAGCAAAGCCGGCGTTATCATCGCCGTCAGAAAACCAATCGTCGAAGAAAGTTCTCCCGCATTCGTATTTGCTAAATTTTGCAATATAATCATAAGTCAAATTTCAAATTTTTCGTTATTATAAAGTTTCAACTATTTTATCTTAGTTTCAAAATCAGTTTCTTTTTAATTTATATTTCCCTAAAAACTATAAATTTTGAAATTCCATTTTTTTAACTATCTGAAATTTGAAATTTGAAATTTGAAATTTGCACAAAATTATGACCGAAAACAAAGGAACTATAAAGGTTCTAAACCACGAAAGCAACATCTTAAAAGACAATCCGCTCGGCGATCCGTCTGTGCGTGATTTATATGTGTATCTTCCGCCCGATTATGACGAAAACGATAAAAATTATCCCGTAACGTATTGCTTAACGGGTTTTACGGGACGCGGGAAAATGATGTTCAATGATTCTGCATTTTCGCCGAATTTGGCGGAGCGTCTTGATAGACTGATCGCCGAACAAAGAATCAAACCGATGATTGTTGTCCTGCCCGATTGCTTTACAAAATACGGCGGTTCGCAATATATCAATTCGACGGCAACGGGAAATTACGAAGATTATATTATAAACGAAATCGTCCCGTTTGTTGATGAAAATTTCCGCACAATAAATGACCGAAATTCCCGTGCCGTCACCGGAAAATCTTCAGGCGGCTACGGTGCGATGATTATGGCAATGCGGCACGCCGATCTATTTGGTGCAGCAACGACGATTGCGGGCGATTGCTACTTTGAAATGTGTTACAAACCCGATTTCAAAAAGGCTTTTAAGGCAATAAAAAATGATCCATTTAAATTGATTGAAAAATTTTATGATGAAGAATCAAATAAGGGAAAATTTGATTTCGACGGCTTAAACATAATCGGAATGAGTGCGTGTTATTCGCCAAACAAGGAAAGCGATTGGGGTTTTGATCTGCCGTTTGATTTGACAACAGGCGAAATCCGCGAAGACGTTTGGCAAAGATGGCTCGCCCACGATCCCGTTTATCTTGTGGAAAATTCCGTCGAAGCCCTGAAATCGCTCAAATTATTTTTTCTGGATGCCGGAACAAGCGACGAATTTGCCCTCGACATCGGTGCAAACATTTTAGTTGACCGTTTGAAAAAGCACGATATTCCCCACAAACACGAAGAATTCGACGGCGGACATTTTAATATAAATCACCGCTACAATCGGACTTTTGAGTTAATCTCGGAAAATATAGAATTTCAATAAGATTTTTCCCGCTAATTACGCGAATGAACGCGAATAATTTTAATATCACAAGATATATTTTTTAAGATTATTCGTGCAGATTCGTATAATTCGTGGGTAAGTTTTCTTTTTTCTAATTATAAGTTTATTCGCGGATAAATTTCTTACTCATTTATAACTCTTTCAATTTCCGCGTCCATCCTGCCCAAAAGCATAAATGCCATCATTTTGTAATCGGAAATAAAAGACCACAGCGGATATTCAAATGTCGCTGGTTTATTGTGTTCAACAAAAAAATGTGAAAACCAAGAAAATCCGTAACCAACGACAAAGCAAAGCGGAATATACAAATAAGAACCGCTCCGCAAAAACCACACGAGCATTACTATTCCCAGCGATGTGCCGATAAAATGCAAATAACGAGTCATCGGCTGAGAATGTTCAAGCACATAATAATCCCAAAATTCAGCGTAAGTTTTGATTCTGTTATTTTTCATTTATTAGACCTCAAAAGCCCTGACGTTGAACAACCATTAACTTAAAAGGGCAGGGACAAGCCGCTGCCCCTACATTTTTTCTTATGCAGTTTGTTTCAATTCAACCGCTGTTTTTTCGCTCTTAAACTCTCGAATTTTCTTCGCCCAACCGAGTTTTTTGAAAATCTGAATCGTGATCCAGTTCATATCAAATTCATACCAACTCAAACCGTGCCGTGCCGATGTCGGTTGAGCGTGATGATTGTTGTGCCAACCTTCACCGAATGTTAAGAATGCAACAAACCAGTTATTCGTCGAATCGTCATTCGTTTCAAAACGCCTTTTACCAAACAGATGCGACAGCGAATTTACAAACCAGGTCGTGTGCCAACCGAAGATCACACGCACGACAACACCCCACAAAACCGCCCCCCAGCCGCCGAACGCAAATAATAAAACCGCTGATAAAATGATCGGAATATAAAAGTATTTTGCAATTAAAACCTGTCCCTTATCTTTTAGTAGATCGGGAACATATTTTTTAAAAGTCGCTTCATCGTGGTCTTGTGCCGTTCCGGTAAATATCCACAACATATGTGCCCACCAAAAACCGGGTTTTGTCGAGTGCGGGTCTTTATCTGTTTCGGTAAATTGATGGTGAATCCGATGCGTCGCCACCCATTTATAAGGCTCATTCTGCAAAGCCATCGTCCCGAAGATGGTCAAAGTATATTCCAACCACTTCGGGGCTTTAAAACTTCCGTGAGTTAATAAACGATGATAACCGAGTCCGACTCCGAGACTTCCAACGATCCAGTTGCCGATCAACATTATCGCCAGATTCGTCCAGCTAAAATAAAAAATCGCAGGAATTAATAAAATGTGAAAAGACGTGATAATAAATAAATCCCGCCAGTTAATCCGCTCACGGGATTGTGTAAATTCTTGTATATTTTGCATTTATAATTTCAGAAATATTAATTTTCGAGGCAGTTTAAGAGTAACAGATTGGAAGGAAATTAAACGTAATAGTTTTGTAAGATAGTGAGAAAGACGTTAATTGCCAGCAAGTAAAAGTGAAAAAAACTCATAGATCAAGCATCTTTCGTAAATAATCCTGCAAATTTATCTTCCGCCGTCGGCTCTATCTTCGCCAAAGCCATATTTTCTTCAACGTGAGAAGTTGAACTCATTCCGACAAGTGTCGTCGTTACATTCGGTGTCGAACGCACAAATTGCAAACTCGTCTGTGCATCGGTTTTTCCGCCAAGAGTTTCGCGTAAATGCAGAGGCACACCGCTTGAAAGTTTTCCTTGCAGAATCGAACCGCTGACCATTACCGAAACACCTAAATCTTTTGCTGCCTGCAAAGTAGTAACAGCTTTTCCATTTGCTGATTGATTCGGCACAAGATACGCTTCCGGCATCGCTAAATTATGCGGAAGTTGAATAAATTTAAAACCGTGTCCGTCGCCACCGATTTCTTGAGCAATCTGCACAAATCTTTCGAGCGAATGATAACCCGTTTCATTCGGCTGAACACGAAACCCGTTCCAAGTCGCCACGCCGTAGAAATTTATCTTGGAATTTGCACGATTTTCCTCCAAACGCTCAAATGCCAACGCAATTTTCGCTTCAAATGTCGGTTTATCAACGCCGCCTGAAAGTTGCGATTCGGGATTATGTATATAAAACAAATCCACACCATCAATTCCCATATTCTCAAGCGATTGATCAATCTGCGACTGCAAATAATCGGGTGTCATACAATGGCTTCCGCCAACCAAGTCATCAAATGTGGCAATTCCCTTTTCAACAAAATTCTCCTCAAAATAACTTTGCACATCGCTTGGCGGTTGCATCTCAAACGGCAAATATCCGCCCTTTGTCGCAATAAATAATTCTTCACGTCCATTATCCAATTCTTTCAAAGCCTCGCCAATGTTTCTTTCGCTTCTTTGAAAACGGTAATTCGATGCCGTATCAATCACATTTCCGCCCGATTGAACATATTTCACGACAGCATTTTTATAATTCTCATCCGTCGCTTCATCCCAATTTCCGAGATATGTCCCGATTCCGATTGATGAAAGCCATAAATCTTCGACTTCCCGAAAATGCCCTTCGGCAAAATCCGAAAAGCGTTTTTTGAAATTTTCTGTTCCGTTTGGTGTTGCAAAATTCGAGTTCATAATTTTATTCTTTTGATTTTTTTATTAAGTCTAGCAGTTTTTATTTAACTTGGCATCACATTCAAAAAAGGGTTAAACTTTGATTGAGGTAAAAATGGGAACAAAAAATCAAGACACACAAATAATTAATGTTTCTGTGAAAGATTCAAATGTGAAAGTTTCTGAAAAAAATCAAAAGGTAATTGATTTGCTTGATTCTTGGATTGAGGACGGCAATAAACAGGAACAAACAGAAACTTGGGAATACTTGAAAAAGGAACTCGACGAAAATCGTCTATCTGACCGTAAATTCTTTTAATGAATCGCTTTATATTACTCGACTCTGCACCGCTTGGAATGGTCACAAATCCAAATGCCTCCAAGCAAAATTTAGCTTGTGCCAATTGGCTGAAAAATCTTCTTGCACAAGGAGATTTTGTTTTTATCCCCGAAATTGCTGATTACGAAATCCGCCGTGAATTGCTTAGAGCCAACAAAATTCAAGGTTTGAAACGCTTGGATTTATTAAAAACTAATCTGGATTATCTTCCGATCACAACTGAAATGATGCTCAAAGCCGCTGAATTTTGGGCAAATGTGAGAAAATAAGGCAAACCGACTGCACCTGATTTTGCGTTAGACGGCGATGTTATTTTAGCGTCTCAAGCATTTTCTCTTGAAAATGAAAGTGATGTGGTTATTATTGCCACATCCAATGTTAAGCATTTGAGTTTATTTGTAAATGCTCAAGAATGGGAAAAAGTTTAAATAAGTTCTTCAATAATATTTACAATGTTTTTCAATCCGTCCGCATCAATTTCACTAAAATCATCAAGTTCGTCGCTGTCCACATCCAACACGCCGAAGACTTCGCCGTTGTTATCAAATATCGGCAAAACAATTTCCGATTTTGAAGCCGAACTGCAAACGATATGTCCGGGAAATTCGTCAACATACGGAACAATAACGGTTTCGCGTGTCGTGTAACAATGTCCGCAAACGCCTTTGTCAAAATCAATTCGCGTGCAGGCAAGCGTTCCCTGAAAAGGTCCGAGGACGAGTTGATTTTCTTTTTTCAAATAAAATCCAACCCAAAAAAAACCGAACGCTTCTTTCAAAACTGCTGAAATATTCGCCAAATTTGCGATCAAATCAGATTCGCCCGCGACCAGCGATTTTATCTGCGGAGTGATTTCCGTGTAAATAGTCTGTCTGTCGTGCGTTTGTGAAAATGCGATGCTTTCTGCCATATTCTTTAAGTGTAAAACTTCTTTAAGTGTAAAACGGAAAATGGAAAATGGAAAATGGCAACTAAATAAATCCCTCATTAATTCCGATGTGTTTTGTTAATGATTACTTTCAAATTCTTAATTCTTTTACTTTCCATTTTCCATTTTCCGTTTTCCATTTCTCTCGTTTTCCATTTTCCGTTTTCCGTTTTACATTATTAAAGATGTTAAAAAAAGAATTTGAAACTGCAATAAATCTCGCACGTGAAGCCGGCGATGCGATTATGAAAATTTACCACGAAGGTTTTGTAATTGAAGAAAAATCCGAAAGCGAATATTATTCCGAACCTGTAACGATTGCCGATAGAACTTCGAGCAAAATCATTGTGAAGGGTTTAGCTGAAGTTTTTCCCGATGACGGAATTTTATCCGAAGAAGAAATTGATGATACGAAAAGACGCTTGAGCAAATCAAGAGTTTGGATAATTGATCCGTTGGATGGGACAAAAGGTTTCACGGAAAAAGCAGGCGATTTTGCGGTGCAAATTGCTCTGACGGAAAATGGCGAACCTATTTTAGGCGTAGTTTTCCAACCTATCAGGAATATTTTGTATTATGCCGTAAAAGGCGAAGGAACATTTTTAATTGATAACGATAAAGAACCGAGAAAACTTGAAGTATCGGAAATAGTTGAATTTAAGGAAATGACTCTGGCAGTCAGTCGTTCACATCGAAGCCCGCGTATGAATAAATTGGTTGAACATTTCGGATTTGTAAAAGAACATCCTCACGGCTCGGTCGGCTTAAAAGTTGGTTTTCTGGCTCAAAAGGTCGCCGATATTTACATACATCTTTCGCCGCACACAAAGTTCTGGGACACCGCCGCACCGCAAATAATTTTGGAAGAAGCGGGCGGAAAATTAACCGATATTTTCGGCGAAAAAATAAAATATGATATTAAAGATGTCAAAAATCATAACGGAATTTTTGCAAGTAACGGAATTTCACACGAAAAGGCAGTTTCACATTTGAGAGAATTATTAACGCAATTCGGAAGATTGCGGGTGAAGTCTGCAAAACAAATAAGCAGTTCTTAAAAGCTGTGTAGAAATTCGCAGACTGAGAAATTTCATTAATAATAGAACGCGGATTTAACGGATTGCCGCAGATTTTTTTATCTTTAAAATTAAATCCGCGAAAATCGTTTTCAATCCGCGTAATCCGCGTTCTATTTCTTCAATTTTTTCTAATTCTTGAATTTCCAAACAGCTTCTTAAAGATTTTTAAGATGTTTTTTTGCTAAATTTGCAATATCATTTGCGTGATCCGTGCCGTTAATACAGCGTCTCGCTTCGACAAAATCGGTGCGGAAATCGTTTATATAATCTGTGATTTTGCGTCCCGTAAATGTTCCCATTTTGAAGCCGTGAACGAGTATGAACAAAGATATGTTTTCGTCCAACGCCGTATCGGGATTTTTGACCAAATCCACGCCTAAGATTTCCGAGTATTTTTCGTAGTTTTTCTCCCAGGTAAGCTGCACAAGCCCTCGTCCGTAAAAGGGATAATATATTAAATTTTCGCGTCGCCAATCTTCGCTGAGCCAAAACGCTTCGCGGACGGGTTTGAAGGTTTTGGCAGTTTCCCATTCAACCGTCGCCAGAACATAAGCGATCTGCGTTTTCATCCCGATTTGCTGTGCATTACATTCCTGTTTAATTGCTTTGATAGTTCCTTCAACAGTTGAAAAATCGTGAAGTTTTCCATTGGCAATATTATCCAATTTCTGCTGCAAAACCTCGATTGCACTTGCTCCGATCATTTCCGGATTACCCTGATAAATATCGGTTTTATATTCCGCCCAAGCCGTGCGTGTTCTTGCACCGAGCAAGCCGTCAATTGCTCCAACCGGATAACCTAAGCGATGGAGTGCAGTCTGCAATTCTTCCAATTGTTTTTTGTCTAATTCTCCGACCGGCAGAGGTTTTTTGATTTTTCTGAGTAACTTTAATTCAAAAACAATATCATCCGTATCGGGCTTTTTATCACTTTCCTTTTCAGATTTATCCAGTTTTTGCTGAATAATTTCAACCGCATCGTTTCCCAGCAAAACAGTTTCCGCCTCATAAAAATCGCACATCAAACGCGACAAACCCTTCCGCGTTTTTACGCCCGCATCACCGTCAATTGCTCCAACCGAATAATTTAAATAATTGAGAGCCTTTTGCAGTTCTTCAACCTGATCTTTCTTCAACTTTTTAAGCGGCGTAAGTTTTTCTATCTTCGCTAATTTTTCAAGTTTCATCGTTTTCCTCTCCCGTCTGTAAATCATAAGCCAAGTGCGGAGCGTTCTCGTTTTTTCTCGCCAGCATTTTGATATAACCCAAATGCCTGCCCGCATCTTGCTTGATCGCCTGCAAATACCAATCGTATGATTTCCCCGATTCCGCCCATTTTGCCCAGAGTTTCCAGCCGTCTTTCATCGTTTCGGCGAATTCAACATCAACCAAACCCGTCCTTTCCCAATGTTCCCGCCACCAATCGGCGGAACGCAGACACCAGTAATCGCTTGTCCAAATCGGTTTGAGGTGTTCGGGAATTCCCTGTTTAAATTCTTTTGTCATTCCGGGCGAAGCCAAACCGATAATTCCATCTGGCTTTAAAAATTGAACGATATACGGCAGAAAAAGCATATCCGTTCCAAAATATTGAATTGAATCAAATGAAAGGATCGCATCAAAAAATTCAAACGGAAACGGAAGTTTATCAGCTTCGGATTTGATCGGGAAAACCTTTTCCTGCAAACCAAATTCACATATACTTTTGTAATTTTCCGTCGGATCGTGCCACAAATCCACCGCCCAAACCTGCAAATTAAACTCGCGTGCTAAAAAGATTGAAGATTTCGCACCGCCGCACCCTAAATCCAAGATTCGCATTCCTTTTTCAAATTCAATATTTTGGGCTAACCATTCAGCAAGCCAAAGCGGATTTGCCGCGTAGCAATCTTCGGTCAGCCATTCCAGATCATATTTTGATGAAAGTGGGAATTGTTTTTCCGGTAGAGAATTTATTTTTGTCATTGTCCTTTTGTTGCCTGTCTGACAATCGTATAGAAAAGTGCATTCAGTAAAAATTTACGTAACATCAAAAGCATACGTGAGTTTGTCGAGTAACGCATTTTCCAACTTCCGTCGGTTATCGCATTGCAAATAACTTCCGCCACAAGACTTGCGTCGGGAGCATTTTCGCCTGCTTTTTGCATATTCGGCATAACTTTTTCAATGTAGGAATCGTAGGCGTGCAACCTCCGTTACATCAAGCCGAATACATTCGACATCAGCAATTCTCTGCAAATCTTCCGCTTTTTCGGGAGAACGCATTGTCGCCGCAACTTTCCAATTTTTTGTCTGAAATAATTTTACGGTTTCCCTACCGATTCCGCTTGAAGAACCTGTGATCAAAATGACTTTATTCATAAAAATAATTTAGCGTAGATTGTTCAATTTAAAAATCTATTCATACCGCAAAACCTCAATCGGATTCAAACGGCAAACACGAAACGCAGTCAAAACACCTGCTAAAAAAGCTATTATACAAACGGGCAACATTATTAAAATCAACGAATTAAGTTTAGTCTTTCCAATATGATTTTAATTAAATGTTTTTCTCGCCTTTCAATTCTCATACGAACTATCTGCCACATTTTGTTGCAAATCTTTTTCGGCTAAATGATGATTGTCCGCCTTTTTGATATAATTTTAACTATGAAATTCTTACACATCTCGGACATACATCTCGGCTGCACACGCTATCATTTGGACGAATCTCCGCGTGATTTTTTTGATGCGTGGATTGATGTCATTAAAAAATACGCCGTCGGTGAAAATGTGGATTTTGTCATAATGTGCGGCGATTTTTTTCATAAAAGAAATGTCCCGCCTGAAACGATGAATTATGCTTTTGCGGGTTTGGATTTTTTAAGAGAAAAAGGAATTCCCGTTGTAGCCATCGAAGGAAATCACGACCAGAAACACGGCGATAGCGACTACAGTTGGCTTCGCTCTCTCGCAAACTGGAATCTGCTTTATTTGCTCGAACCGAAAAATACCGAAGGCAAAATGATTTATGAAAAATGGAACGATGACAACAAACGCGGCGGCTTTATAGACATCGGCAACGCACGAATTTTCGGTTCGGATTGGTATGGAGCATCGGCAAACAAAGCGATTCCGCAGCTTACCGAGTCAATCGAAGAAAACCAACGCGAAGGTGCATTCCATATTTTACTTCTTCATACGGATGTTGAAGGACATCAAACGCATCCGATTCCCGCTTTAACGATAGAAAATTTGAAAAAATTAAAATCCGTGACAAATTACATCGGACTCGGACACACGCATAAATGCTACGAAATCGAAAACTGGGCGTTTAATCCCGGCTCGCTTGAAATTACAAAAATTGATGAATTCAAAGAGGAACGCGGATGCTGGCTGGTAGAAGTTGATGAAAATCTGGAAATTAGTGCAAAGCATTTAAAAGATTATACGCAGAGACCTTTCAAGCGTCTGAGTTTTGACGTTTCCGGTTTTGCCGACACGAAAGATATTACCGAAGGAATTTTTCAGTTGATCGAAAATGAAGTTGATAAATACATTGAAAATTCTAATTCACCGCAGCCGATCATTGAAATAAAACTTCGCGGACATCTGGGTTTTCCGAATTCAAATTTAGAACTCGACAAAATCCGCAAGCAAGCAAAAGAAATGACAAATGCTCTGCACGTAATGATAAAAAATCATAGTGTTCCGGTTGAATACGCGATTGCGGCGGATGTTGATGAAGATATGTCGCGGGAAAAACTGGAACGTCGTGTGATTGAAGATTTGATTTTCCGCGACAACCGCTACAAAACCCGTATAGAAGAAGTTGCCGAAGCTGTCATCGGTGCAAAACGTATGGTTTTAAATGACGAATCACCCGAAAAGATCGCTGATTTTATTGCTGTAAAAACTTTAGAAACCTAGTGCAACGTAACCGAAGTTGTTGAAAGAATAGGTCTTTTCTTGTATCTTTTAATGATGGCAAGAAAAAGACAACATATTCAACTATCGAAACAAGATTATCGTTCTTTGACAAGTATTCTATCA